>CAZIHS010000005.1:0-44200 GCA_964538765.1 uncultured Gammaproteobacteria bacterium
AGGAATTTTACACCAAATAGCCACTTTTTAGCACCCGATATTTACCATTATCCCAAATATTATGAGCTGGAACTATTTGGACCACCAACCATAGCAAAAACCTATAACTGTCTCACCAACTTCCAATTTAATATCCTCAACAAATTAAAAACTAGTAAACTTTAATAATCCCACCCTTTTGGCCTGCTTTTATACCATGTCACCAGGCTTTGAACTGACTCCTTTAGACTGCGCTTTGGCTCCCAGCCCAGCACTGCCTTGGCCTTCCGGTTACTTGCGTAAATTTCAGCATACTCTCCTTTTCTTGGTTCGGCCCTGCCAACTTCAAAATTCACTCCCACAATTTCCTTAACCATCGTCACAATTTCCAACACCGAAGTCCCCACACCACTCCCAAGATTAATCACCTCACTCTTTCCACCGTTTGTCAGATAATCATAGGCAATAACATGCCCTTCAGCCAAATCCATCACGTTAACATAATCTCTCACTGGAGTACCGTCTCTGGTTTGCACTTTTGGACAAGTTAAAGAAAAAGGCTCTATTCCCAAAGCACCCCTAACCGCATTCTGCATCAAAAGCTGCGAGGGCCTTTTACTATCACCAATGCTTCCATCATCCGCCGCACCCGCCACGTTAAAGTATCTAAATATTACATAGTTCAGACCTCCAAACCACCTGATCATCCTTTCCGAAATCAGCTTAGATTCACCATACGGGTTAACGGGGTTTGTGGGATGGTTTTCATCAACCGGAAGATACTGTGTTTCTCCATAAACTGCACAAGTCGACGAAAAAACCAGACTTTTAACCCCCGCTTGCTTCATAGCCACCAGCAAGTTCAAAGTTCCAACATTATTATTCTCGAAATACATTTCCGGTTTTTCAACCGACTCGTTAACCAAACACAAAGCCGCAAAATGAAGCACTCCGCTGATTCTATATTTACTAAAAACCCTGGCCAACCCATTCTTATTAAGCAAATCTACTTTCTCAAAATATAATTTATCTTTACCATATTGCGCCCTAAACACTTCATAAAGCTGTTTATAACCCCGAAACAAATTGTCAATCACCAACACTTTATCGCCCCGCTCAAGCAAAGTCCTCACAACATGAGATCCTATATATCCAAAACCTCCAGTTACCAGTATCATATCTGTCAAAATAGTATAAAAATTCCTCCAAAAAGAGAATATAACAAACCAATAACACCTCCAAAAGTTGACAGCAACAGTATTTTATTATCAGAAATAGCTAATTGCCGGAAAAAATACAAAAATAACTGCTCTCGTGCCCCAAAACCAGCCACAGAAATCGGTAAAACCAGAATCAAATTAATTACCGGCATAAAAATGAAAACATCTAAAAGCTTGACACCGGCTCCAAATATTAAACTGTAAAACCACACCGGCAAAAGCCACACAGGTTCACCCACCATTGAAATAATAAAAGCAGTAATTAATCTTTTTTTCTTACCGCTCCGAAAAATATCTACAATTTCTATAATTTTTGAAAGAAACTTGTAACGACCAAAATATTTTTCAAAATCAAACCACCACACAGTCAAATAAAAACCGATCATTCCAATATTAATTAAAGCAAAAAGCCACAATAGATAAGTAGGAAACTGATAACCAAGATACCTTCCCACCAGCAAAGCCACCATTGCCACAATCGAAAAGGCCGATAACCCGACAATCCGATCAATCAAAACCGAGCTGGCAATTTGAGTTTTTGTCAACTCTGGATACTTTTTAACAAGCGGCAACCACTTAACCAAATCACCACCCACAGCACTGGGGAAAACAAGCGAATAAAACCCGCCGACATATCCTGCCTTCAAAAAGTTCCAAAAATCATTCCTCGACGGCTTATCCACCATCAGCGTTACCCACCTTGCGGTACCAATGGCCGAAGTTAAACCATAATAGACCATCATTCCAACCACAAACCACCATGGCACCCGGGTCATTTCAACAACAAGGTCTCTGATATCAATTTTCCGAAAGGCAAAATAAAACAATACCGCTGACAAACCAAGCCTTAACCACTTTGAACCCATTACCTTTTTAACCATTGGCAAACTATACTATAACATGAAGATTTTGGTTATTTCCCACCTTTTCCCCCCGGCCATCGACGGCGGATCACAACTCATCTCCTCCCTCATTAAAGCTGTTCCACCCGGTAATAACCCGATTTTAGTTTTTACCACCAACTGCCTCTCCACCGACAACTTTATAACCCCACACCAATCCATCAATAATAACGTTAAAACATCCGCCAACTTTCAAGTATTTCGTTTGCCCATATATTCATGGGCTTACCGGCCTCCAAAACTACTCTCCCTGATTCTCTCCAAAATATTTTTGCCACCTGTCCACTCTACATTTTCAAGCTATTTATATGTACTACAAAAAGGGCCAATATTTTCCTTGCTTTCACTTCTAAAAATTATCATTAAATCATACGTCTTCCAACCCGATTGGATAATATCTGGAGCATTCCCAACTACCACAACATTCTACGGACAATTTATCCACAAATTAATTACCCTCACCTCAAATCACAGCTGTCACCTACTTATTATTCCCTGTTTTCACCCAAACGACCCTCTGTATCACCAACCATCGTTAACAAATCAGTTTCACCATGCCAATCTTGTGGCCACCCTCTCCTCCTATGAAGCCAACTATATCCACACCCATTTTTCTGTTCCCAAAGATCAACTAATCAGAATTAGTGGTGGCATTAATAAAAATTCAATTATAAATCCTAAAGAAATTTCTTTCCCCACAAATCCAACAATTCTTTATATCGGCAGCCTCGACTATCACAAAAACATAATTCCCCTAATAAACATCTTTTCTGAATTTATCTCAAAATTCCCAAACGCCAAGCTAATCATTGCTGGGCAAAAAACACTTTATTCACCAAAAATCCTTACTTGTTTTAATTCTCAAAACCACAAAACAAAAAAGAACATTTCTTTTATATTTCGACCGTCAGAAAACGCAAAACGACAACTCATCGACTCCTGCACCGCTCTTATCCAACCTTCCTCGCAGGAAAGTTTTGGTCTGACCCTGATTGAAAGCATGGCCCGCGGGAAACCCGTTCTGGCAAACAACCTTCCTCAACTTGCCGAAATCGTCAACAAAACAAAAGCCGGACTGCTATTTAACATCAAAGAACCATCCTCACTTAAAAAACAGCTCGAAAACCTGATTAACAACCCAAAGCAATGCCGTCGACTTGGCCAAAACGGCTTCAACTATGTCTCCTCTGTGCTCACATGGGATAAAATAGGTCAATGCTTATGGCCACAGCTACAAAACTATCGTTCGTAATTGTCGCCCTAATAACAATATTTACTGTCGTATCATACCTGCTTATTAAAAACTATTCTTACATTAAAGTTAATAGTCAGTTACCCCGCCCCAAGGTTGAGCTACTTCTAAACCAATCCCCCTACTACTTTGAAGCCGCCATCTCCAACTCAGAAAAAGCCAAAGGCCTAAGCAACCGAACCATGCTTTGCCCTCATTGTGGAATGATTTTCATTTTTAACAGGGAAGGGGATTATCCATTCTGGATGAAAGATACCCAAATCCCCCTCGACATCATCTGGCTCAACGAAAAAGGCAAAGTGGTTACCATTTATACAGCCTTTCCCGAACCAAACGCCCCAATATTTAAACTTAAACTCTACCGAAACACTCAACCGGCCAAATACGTCCTGGAAATAGCCGGTGGAACCGCCAATAATCTAAACTTATCGGTTGGCGACACCATCGACCTTTCGCCACTTTCCATTCTTAAATACACTTACCCGATAAACAAAGGGGACAATAATTACTAGTCATCACGCAGAGTATGATCATCGGAATCGACATTTCTTCAATCCCCTACAACAACGGTGTAAGCAACTACAATCTCAATTTAGTAAAAAACTTAATTAAAATCGACCGTCTTAACATTTATAAGTTATTTTATTCTTCCTTTCGCCAACCCATCTCGTCTGAAATTAAATCACTTCAAAGGTTTCCCAACGTCAAAATCTATCGTTATTATTTTCCTCCGTCCTTCCTAGAATTTATTTGGAACCGGCTACATATACTTCCAATAGAAATTTTTATTGGTAAGTGTCACGTCTTCCATTCATGGGACTGGTATCAGCCCCCGTCATTTAAGGCAAAATCCGTCACCACCGTCCACGACCTGGTTCCGCTGCTTTTCCCTTCCTATCAACACCCCAAAACTATCGCCACCCACCGGCGCAAATATTTAAGAAGTATCCAAGACAACAGTCACTACATCTGCGTATCTAAAAACACCCAAAATACACTTCTCCAAATTTTCCCCGCAATAAATCCTTCACAAACCCACCTCGTTTACGAAGCCTATGAAAAAAAATACTCGCTATTTTACCGTCTTTCACCCCAAATTAAAAAACGAAAACTTTCAATCATTGAAAAACAGTACGACCTTAATCATTATATTTTAGCCCAAGGCACAAGAGAACCACGCAAAAACCTTAGCCGTTTAATTAAAGCCTTTATAAAATTTAAACGCCGATATCCAAAATCAAAACTTGAACTGGCCATTGCCGGAAAATACGGTTGGGGTAACGACATTGATCACCTCAAACATCCCTACATTAAAATTCTTGGTTTTATCCCCGAAAAAGATATGGTATTCCTTCACGCTGCCGCCACCTGCCTCGTCTATCCTTCTCTCTATGAAGGTTTTGGTCTTCCCATTCTCAAATCTATGGCCGTCGGCGTTCCGGTTATCACCAGCAACACGTCATCAATGCCTGAAGTTGGTGGTTCAGCGGCCCTCTATGTTAATCCTGCCAGCATAGATGAAATCACCAACCAGATATCACGGCTATACCAGTCAAAAGGTTTACGGCAAAACTTAATTAAAAAAGGCCTGGCCCAATCCCACCGTTTCTCCTGGACAAAAACCGCCAAACAAACTCTAAAGGTTTACCAAAAAATTGTTCAATGATTATCGGTATTGACGCCAACGAGGCCAATCTCTCTAATCGGGTAGGGGTAGGCCAATACGCTTTTCATATCCTAAATCATCTCTACCACCAAGATCATCACAACCGCTACTACATTTATCTTAAAAACCCGCCTCTTTCCGACTTCCCCGCTCCCAAACCAAACTGGCGATACTTCGTCTTTGGTCCCCAAAAAATTTGGACCAAATTTGCACTTCCAGTCAAGTTATACACCCAATTTACCAAACCAAACCTCTTTTTCTCTCCAAGCCACTACTCTCCTCATTTTTCTCCCATACCCACCATACCCACCATCCACGATCTTGGCTACTTAAAATATAACCAGCAGTTCACATCAAAGGATCTTTATCAACTTAAAAACTGGACAAAGCACTCAATTCTTATGGCCGCCCACATTGTTACGGTCTCCCATTTTACTAAAAACGAAGTAATCAAAACCTATGGTATAGACCGGAATAAAATATCAGTTATTAAAAACGGTGTCTCTCCGCCTCTCTCATTGCCATCAAATTCTGATTTTATTCATTTAAGTAAAAAACTCCATCTCCAAAGGCCCTATTTTCTCTACCTTGGCACCTTAAAACCCAGCAAAAATATCCCTTTTTTGTTAAATGCCTATTCCGAATTTCTTAAAACATATTCAGAGCACCAAAGTCTTATCATGCCAAAACTGGTAATAGCCGGCAAAAAAGGATGGCTTTACAACGATATTTACCAGTCAGTCAGCCATTATCAGCTAAACAATCAAGTCGTTTTTACAGACTATATCACTGAATCCGAAAAATGGCTTTTATACTTAAACGCTATTTGCACTATTCTGCCCAGTTTATACGAAGGTTTCGGCATACCTGCCATTGAATCTATGTCGGTAGGCACTCCGGTCCTGGTAAGCGACATACCTCCACTCAAAGAAGTAGTCGGCAAAAGTGGACTATATTTTAACCCCCAAAAACTTCCAGAACTGATCAGCCAATTGCATTCAATACTAAACCCCAAAACCAGGCTCACGATATCAAACTTATCCCCAACCCAGGCTAAAAAATTTACCTGGGAAAGCTCGGCCAAAAAATTGATTAAAGTTTTTTCAAAATTTAATCCAATAACTCATATATAATTCAACCATGCAAGACAAAAATGGCCAACCTCTATCATTTAAACAGGTAATCGACAAAACAGCCTTCCGCATTAAAACTATATTGCTTGAATTTGAACTTATGATTCTCCGGCTTGTCGGCAGCATTCCTTCCCACCTTGTCCGTCGTCTATCTTACCAGCTCGCCGGGGTTAAAATCCCTTCCGACAGTACCATACACATGTGGGCAAACTTTTTTAATCCAAAAGGAATCGTCATTGGCCACGATTCAATTATTGGCGACCACTGCTTTCTTGACGGACGAGCCCCGCTTACCGTTGGTAATCACGTCGGCATCGCCTCCCAGGTTTTAATTTACAACGACGAACATGACATCAACTCTCCAGACTACCGCAACTCTTTTGGACCGGTAACTATCGGCGATTATGTTTTTATTGGTCCTCGGGTTATCATTCTTCCTGGAATCACCATTGGTGATGGTGCCGTTGTTGCCGCCGGCGCTGTTGTCACCAAAAACATTCCCGACTTTGAAATTTGGGGCGGTGTTCCTGCCAAAAAGATATCCAACCGGGCTATAAAAAATCCCAGCTACAAGCTGGGAAGACCAATGCTTTTCCAATAATCCACCCATGATTCTTATTTCAAAACCAAGTACGTTGATCATTATTCTTTTAAATCTACTCGCCCTATATTATTTCTTTTTTATCCCGATCCCAACACTTCAGCCTCTTTATTCAAGCCTTAAATCCAACCTTCCAGGAGACACAGTCCAGGTAAAAAATGTTACCGCCTACTTTACCAATCTTAGCCGAAACCAGGTAATTTCCATTTACCAAAACACTTTTAAGCACCCCCTTTCAGTTAAATTAAACCACCCTCCCGAAAAAGCCAGAGAAATTTTTACCGACACCATTCAAAGCTACTACCTCGAAGAAATCGTCATTCCCTACAAAATGTCACTATTCATCAACGGTTTTGAGTGGCAAAATGACGTTTTCACACCCCAAACCGCCCGCGAAAAAAACAAGTTAATTTATCAAAACCAGACGTTTTCCTCTAAAGTCAGTCTAAGAAGCTTTACTCCACCGCCAATATTCCAATATCTTACATTTCTCGTCCACCAAATCGCCTTTTTAACACTAATATCCACTATCCAAAATTTTCGCCGATATCTTAAATGAATACCACCAAACCTTTAATCTCAATTATCGTCGTCTCATATAACACCCAAAAAATCACCATAAACTGTCTCGAATCCATAATAAAAGACAAGGGTCTTGACTTTACCAAAACAAAAAACTCCAAAACCGAAATTAAAATCCCGGCCGAACTGATTGTAGTTGACAATAACTCACCAGACAACAGTGTCCGTCAAATCAGGCAATTTGCCCTAAAACACCACCTTTCAAAAAACAATTTTCACTTTATCGTCAATCAATCCAATCTTGGTTATGGCCAGGCCAACAATCAAGCCATAAACATCGCCAAGGGTGGCTATATTCTCCTTCTCAATTCTGATACGGTTATCCTCCATTCTGCCATCAGCCAAAGTCTGTTCTGGCTTTCAAACCACCCCGAAGCAGTCATTTGTACCGCCCAACTTCTCAATCCCGACAGAACAATCCAACCAAGCGGCGGATATTTCCCCACCATTCTAAATATACTATCCTGGTCTTTGTGTCTGGATGATCTTCCTATATTAAATCGTTTTATTTTACCTTTTCATCCTCATCCGCCCAATTTTTTTCTTCAAAGCAGCCTATATACTAAAGACCATCCCCAGGACTGGGTTACCGGAGCTTTTCTTTTATCCCGCGCAGAAGCACTCCACTCTGTCAACGGTTTTAGTTCCGATTTTTTCATGTACGGCGAAGAGCTTGAAATGACCTTCAGAATTAAAAAACTGTTCCCTTCTTTACAAGTTTGGTACTTGATAGGACCGCAAATTATTCATTATGGGCAAGCCTCAAGCCCCACCAAAACCGCTCCTATATATAACGAATATTTAGGTATTGTCAGATTTTTTCAAAAGCACCGGCCATCCTGGCAACGCCCCTGTATTAAAATTTTGCTCAAAGTTAACTGTTTAACCCGGGTTGTTCTTTACTATATTTTAAATCAAAAAAACACTTCCTTAATTTACCAGCAGATATGGTCAAAAATATAAACCTAACCAGAATCATCCTCGCCGTTTTGATCCTTTTTATTCCGCTTTATCCAAAGTTTCCGCTCCTCTCCCTAAATGGCATATATGTCGCTGTCCGGCTAGATGACATCATCGTTTTGGCCTCGCTTATTGTCTTTTCTCTAAATTCGATAAGTAGTTTTCGTCAGATATTAAATATTAAAATCAACCGGCTTCTGATCACCTATCTTATTGCCATCAGTGCCAGCACCGCCTATGCGATATTAATTTCCCAAATCTACCCCTCCCACCTCCACCTGCTCCACCTTTTCCGCCGGTTTGAATATCTTTCATTATTTTTTATCTCGGCCACCCAACTCCCAAAATTAAAGGAGGTCTTTGGTTTTTATCCAGTTTTAATAACCGCCTTACTTGGCGTCTGTGTGTACGGATTAGGTCAAAAATATCTGTCCTTTCCGGTCATTTCAACCATGAACGAAGAATTTTCAAAGGGGCAACTCCTCCAAATGAATAATTGGACCAGAATCAGTTCCACTTTCGCCGGCCACTACGATCTGGCCGCTTACTTAAGCGTTATTCTGATAATAATTTTAGGCAGCTTGTTCATTAGCAGGTCGGTTTTTATAAAAGCGATAAGTCTATTTTCCTTCCTGCTCGGATTTTATATTTTAAACCTCACTGCCTCAAGAATATCCGTTTTCGCCTTTTGGGGTGGGGGAGTAATTGCCCTATTTCTTATTCGGAAATATATATGGATTTTTCCACTATCATTTCTTGTCATAGCCAGTATCGCCACCTCAAAAGACCTGAACCAAAGACTTTTGGCCACCATACCGGCCTTTCAAAAACAACTGACCGTTCCAACCGCCACTCTCCCTCCACCTCCACCAACCTCATCTTTTCCAAGCCCCACCTCAAAAATTATGCCCACCCCAACTATTTTTCTTTCTCCAACACCCACTGTTTTTCGACACCGTTTAGAAGACGAATTTCCGCCGGCCGACGTTGACGCCGGTGTTGCCAGGTCTGGAGAAATCCGCTTTAACGTTGAGTGGCCTCGAGCAGTTACGGCTTTAAAAAGAAACCTTCTCTTTGGCTCGGGGCTGGGCTCTATCACCCTGGCCACCGACAACGACTACCTGCGAATTCTTGGTGAAAGCGGCCTGGTTGGCTTTATCAGCTTTTTTCTTATCATTTTGTGGTTTTTTATTAAAACAATTCCCTCCGTCAAGGTTAAAACACAAAACCAACAACATCAGCTAAACCTGATTTTTTTAAGCTGCATAATTGTCTCATTGGCCAACGCCATCTTTATTGATGTCTTTGAAGCCTCCAAAACTGCCTATACATTTTGGCTCTTATTAGGGTTTTTCTATCTTTCTCTAACCGTCAAAGAATAATTGTGAAGCATTTTACTTTTATTCTCGTCGTCATTGCCATATTGCTACGATTCATCAACCTGGGAAAACCCATCGCCGATTGGCACTCTCACCGCCAGGCCGACACTGCCTCAGTTACCCGCGACTATATAAAAAACGGCCTAAACTTCACCAACCTGACACTACCAACCTATCACGACCGATCCTCGCTACAATCAGGCATCGAGAATCCGCTTGGACTTCGTCTGGTTGAATATCCGATATACAACCTGATTTCCTATGGTCTATACAAACTTATCCATGTATTCCTACCACCGTTTACCGTTGAAACCTCCAGCCGGCTGATTTCCATCGCCGCCTGGCTTATAAGTACCCTATTTATATACCGCTTCACCCAAAAACGCTTTAAAAACCGTTTTTTGTCTCTATTAACATCGGGTTACTTCCTTTTTCTACCACATGGCGTTTTCTATTCCCGATCAATTCTTCCTGAACCAACAGCCATATTATTTTTGATCCTGACCCTTTACTACTTTCCCAGCACACTTTTACTTTCAACCTTATTCTTGGCACTGGGCCTGTTAGTAAAACCATACATCGCTTTGCTATTATTCCCCTATATCACCTACGAATCTATCCTATATCTAAAAAAAGCCTACCTCCCGTCACAGCAAATCGCAAAGCTGGTCCAACCACTAATTAAACTTTTGCTTTTCCTTATATTGTCCACCCTTCCGCTTCTGCTCTGGCGACTTTGGATAAACCAGCATCCCGAGGGCATTCCCAAAAGTGATTGGCTGTTTAACAACTCCGACCAGCCCTGGCTTCCTCAATGGTGGCACGGATACAATCTCACCTTTCTCAACAAACTGATAGCTTTCCGTCCACATTGGTTTAAATGGTTGTTTTATGAACGCCTTGTAAAATTAATTTTAGGGTGGACCCTTGCCGTCCCATTCCTCATGTCTTTTGTGCCCCGACTTCTCAAAATAAAAATAAATTTTGCAGACAAAACTCCCTTTCTTCTGTTTCTCGGAATAATCTTATATTTTATTGTTGTCGCCGGAGGAAACATTAGGCATGACTACTACCAAATACTGACCATTCCCTACGTTTCAATTATCCTTGGTATAGGTACTTACTATTTAGCCCTAGTTTTAAATTCCAAATTCAAAAAAAGAACTGCCGCCACCATCACCGCCATCCTGGTTCTCTTTTCCTTTTATTACTCAGCCAATATGGTCAAGCCCTTCTACAACATCAACAATCCATCTATGATTCAAGCTGGCCAATTTGCCGATAAGATTTTACCCCAAAATAGCATCGTCATTGCTCCCTACAATGGCGACACCTCATTTTTATATCAAACCAAACGCCCCGGATACCCGCTAAACATCGAAAACTTTAATCTTCTATACAATCTCTACCCGGGCACTCCTGTTTACCTTGTTTCAATTAATTTCGATCAATACACCAACCGGCTCAAATCAAAATACCCAACCGTCTATCAAACCTCAAGCTTTATAATTGTTAACCTTAGCCAACCATGAACCGCTCCAATAAACGCCGCATCCTGATGATTACCCCCTACATTCCAAGACTGTCACAATCGGGAGGACAAAGACATTCCTATTACACCCTAAAATATCTGGCTCCGCAAAACGACATAACCCTAATTTGCATCTCACCTGACGAAGCCGGCCTCGACGACATTGCCCAATTTTGTCATAAGGTAATCATCGTAAAACGGGGCAAAACATGGAACATAAGAAAAATATTGGCCACCAGTCTAAGCCTTTACCCTTTCCTGCTTGTAAAATATATCAGCCAGGAACTAAAACTAACCATCCTGTCAGAGTTGAAACACCACCGCTACGACCTAATTCACTGCGACTGTCTCTATCCCATGCCAAATATTCCCCCAAAAACCAACATTCCGGTGGTCTTGGTGGACGTTACAATTGAATACGCCATCTATCAACACTACCTCGAAACCGTTTCGGGCTGGAAAAAATTACTTTTACCCTTCCTTTACCTTGATGTATTAAAATTAAAATATTGGGAAAGAAGATACTGGAAACGCACCCACACCGTAGTTATGTTTAGCTCGGCCGACCAAAGCTTTGTATCCAAAGTAACCAAAAGAAACGACATTAAAGTT
The DNA here is from genome assembly GCA_964538765.1 of uncultured Gammaproteobacteria bacterium. Lineage (GTDB taxonomy): Bacteria > Patescibacteriota > Microgenomatia > UBA12405 > UBA12405 > CAZIHS01. Next base: position 11,818 of record CAZIHS010000005.1, read on the forward strand.
TTTTACGATGGAGTTGATCCAAAATATTTTAATATACCTCAAAAAACAGCCCGCTCCACTTATCCTTCAATCCTGTTTGGCGTTTCCAACATGAAATGGATGCAAAATCGTGAATCCGCCGAACTTATCCTCAACCATTACTGGCCCAAAATTCACCAAAAATACCCCAACGCCAAACTCTTTCTCATTGGTCGTTTTGCCCCAGAATATTTTGGTAAATATTCCAGTCAAAATATCATCGTCGCCGAAGCCGATGCTGAAGGGGGCGATAAAGATCCTCAATACTACTACGAATACTGCTGGTTGCTTCTCGCCCCAATGGGCAGCGGGGGAGGTACCCGCAACAAATTTCTGGAAGGGATGACTTTCGGTTTACCAGTTATAACTAACCCTGAGGGTGGCATGGGAAGCATTCAAATAGAAAACTACCGCCACGCCATTGTCTGCCCCTCTTCAATGATTTTACAAAACGTATTTCGTTTGTTTCAGGATTCAAACTATCGTAAAATTATGGGAGAATCGGCCCGAAAACTAATTAAAAATAACTATTCCTTTGATAAATGTGTTGAAGACCTAAATAAAATATATGAACATATCACCTCAAAATAAACCTCCAAACATTTCCATAATTATCCTTAATTTTAATACCGATAAACTACTCTCTATTTGTCTTAAAAGTATCGCTGACTCATCACTGGAAAACCTGACCATTGAGACCATTATTGTCGACAACCATTCTGCCGACAACAGCATTAAAGAAGCCCAGGTAATATCAAATAAATACCAAAAACAGCTCAATCCAAAGTACCTACTATTAAAATCAAATCTTGGCTTTGCTGCCGGCAATAATCGAGGGATCAGCCTTCTTCACCCGCTATCAAAATATGTATTGTTTTTAAATCCCGACACCACTCTTAAACCCGATTGTCTGCAAGGTGTTTACAACTATCTTCAAAAAAATCCAAACATAGATGCCGCCACTTGTGCCGTAATTTTGGCTAAAAACAACCAGCTGCAACCAGAATGTCACCGCGGTTTTCCCACCCCGCAAAACAGCTTTTTTTACTTTACAGGTATTTACCGACTTTTCCCCAAATCACCCATCTTTAATGGTTACTTTCTTGGACACCTCGATCTAAGTCTCCCCCACACTATCGACGCCTGCGTCGGAGCGTTTATTATGCTAAATACATCAGTCGGAAAAAAAATCGGATGGTGGAATGAGAAATATTTTTTCTACGGTGAAGATCTTGACTTTTGCTATCAGCTAAAAAAACACCATTTTTCACTATGGTTTATACCTCAATTTCAAATCACCCATTACCAGGGCATTTCTTCCGGAATCAAAAAAACTAAATCAAAGGCCAGCCGCCAAACCAGAATTCGCTCAGCTAAGGCCAGTACCCAAGCTATGCGCATTTTCTACCAAACCAATCTATTTTCCAACTATTCATATCTCACCAAATTATTAGTAAACTTTGGTATCGACTTATTGGAATTTACCCGCATTATCAAAGCAAAATATTTTTGAAAAATATAGCACGGCAACATCTTGTCATTGATGCCAGGTGGTGCGGCCCCCAGCACACCGGTATCGGCCGCTACACCCAAAATCTTCTTCGCCATCTTAAAAACCAAATCGACTTTGACCGTTTTAAGGTAACTTTAATCATTAACCCGGAAGAAGAAGATAATCTTCGCCTCGATCTTGGCAACCAGTTCAACTACTTTATTACCAAAATCCGCCACTACACCGTCCAGGACCAAATAATCACTCCAATCAATTTATACCTCCTGCACCCCAATCTCGTCCATTTTACCCACCTAGACAAACCAATTTTATATTTTGGAAAAAGCCTGATTACAGTCCACGACTTAATTAAACACTATTCAACCGGTCTTGACACCACCACCCAGGCCCCGCTATTTTACTGGATTAAACACCTCGCATATCTTTTTAACAGCTATTTTAGCCTTCACTTCAATAATCTAATTGTTCCAAGCCGCTACTGGTACAGCTTGCTTGTCGATCACTACCACCTAAACCCTAAAAAAATTACGATAACTCCCGAAGCTGTCGATCCAAATTTAACCAAACTTACCAAAAGCCGGCAAACGGAAACACCAATGCCTTATATCTTATACACAGGCAACCTTTATCCCCACAAAAATCTTACCGTTGTCCTGAAAGCCCTGAAACTTTTACCATCTATCAAACTTAAAATTATCTCTAAACCATCAGTTTTTTTAAACCGCCTTAAAGATGAGGTAGCCGAAAAGTCACTCTCCCGACAAGTTGATTTCCTCGGATATATTTCCGACTCGGATTTCGGAAATTACTATCAACAGGCCTTAGCCTTCGTGTTTCCAAGTTTAATGGAAGGCTTTGGATTACCCCCGCTTGAAGCCATGGCTCTAAGTTGCCCGGTAATTTCCTCAAACAAAAGCTGTATGCCCGAAATTTATGGTAAAGCCGCCCTTTACTTTGACCCAAGCGACCCAAATGATTTAGCTACACAAATCAAAAGTCTTTTATCATCTCCCAATCTTCGGCATCGGCTGATTAACCTGGGACACAGTCAAGTTAAAATGTACTCATGGACCAATACGGCAAAACTTACATATCAACTCTACCAAAGACTACTTTTGTAAATGAACCAATCAGCAAATCCGCCGCCTCTTAAGGTCGCTATATTTTACGACTGGCTAAACCAATGGGGCGGAGCAGAGCGGTTATTACTCGACATTCTCTCAGTTTTCCCAAAGGTCGACCTTTTCTCTCTTATCCACTCGCCAAAACACACCAAATGGTTGCCAAAAGATATCAAGATTACCACCAGTTTCATTCAAAAACTCCCTTTGGGTACACAAAATTACCCCTGCTACACACCATTATATCCACTCGCCGCGGAACAACTGAAGTTGAATCACTATCAACTCATAATTTCACTTACTTCATCCATCGGCCATTGTCTTCTCACTCCCGCCTCCACCCCATATATCTGCTACTATCTCAACCCCAACCGGCATCTCTATCAACCAAATCGAGGTGTGCTCAATAGCATCATAAATTTATACAAGCCACTAGATCAGATTATGGCCAAACGACCCGATTTCAACTTGGCCATATCTAAAACAGTTCAAAAACGTCTTCTTTCAGTCTATGGCATCAATTCAAACCTGGTCTATCCGGGCATCGACACCGACTATTTTACCCCCACCGAAAAACCCAAAAATAATTATCTATTGGCAGTTTCAAGGTTAGTTCCTCACAAAAATATCGAAGTAGCCATCACCGCCTGCCATTTATCTAAAAAACCTCTGTTAATTATCGGCACCGGCCGTCACTATAGACAACTTTCTTCTCTCATAAAAAAACTCGGAGCTAAAAATATAAGAATTCGGCAAAAACTAAGTGATTCTCAAATAAAATATTACTATCAAAATTGCACCGCCCTGATTTGTCCCCAAGTCGAAGACTTTGGCCTGGCCGCCCTTGAAGCCCAAAGCTGCGGCCGGCCGGTTATTGCCAACAAATCAGGAGGCTTTAGCGAAACCATCGTAAACAACCAAACGGGACTGCTGGTTGACTGCAATTCACCCGCTACTTTGGCCAAAGCACTTTCCAGTTTCACTTCCACAAACTTTTCTTCCCAGGACTGCCGCCAGCAGGCGTTTTCCTTTTCCAAAAAGCGCTTTATGTTAAACTTTAAACGTCAAGTCGATGAACTATACTCCATCTTCCGTCGCCTACCAAATAATCAAACGTTTTATTGATATTACAGGCTCTATTATTCTTCTTTTAATCTTTTCACCGATTATGATCGGGGTAGCCATCGCCATCAAGCTCACCTCACCAGGCCCAATTATCTTTACCCAAAAAAGAGTCGGCAACAACAGTCAATTTCTTATGTACAAATTTCGATCCATGTACATCGGCGATAACGACAAAAAATTAAAAGAAGAATATCCGCATCTTTGGAAAAAATACAAAGAAAACGATTGGAAGCTTCCAATGGACGAAGATCCCCGTATCACCTCAATTGGAAAAATAATAAGGACCTTAACCATCGACGAATTTCCTCAACTCCTCAACGTCCTTAAAGGAGAAATGAGCTTGGTTGGCCCACGGGCCTATCGCCACGAGGAATTGGAAGAAAACGAAAAAAAATATCCTCAATGCCAAAAAATGATTAAAACTATCCGTGCCGCTAAGCCCGGCATTACCGGTCCATGGCAAACTGCCGGAAGAAACGACATACCTTTTGAAAAAAGAGCCTATCTTGACGCTGAGTACATCAAAAAAAAATCGTTATCCCAAGAACTGCAAATAATCCTCAAAACACCTCTCGCCATGCTTTCCCGCTGGTAATAGATAATTCATTTGCTAAACTAAAAATATGTTTACTGCCAAAAATACTCCTGTACAACCGAGCCCAACCACAAATTCAACCCAAAAAAGCTTTTTTCGTAAGTTACTTTCATTATCTCTCTCCTTTTTTCTGGTTTCACTGATTTTTGTCTCAATCGCCACCGTGGCATTGTTTTTTTTCATATTTGTCCCCGGCCAAAAGCTTTACCTCCAGTTAAATCAAACCCAAAAAGAAATTACCGACCTCAAACTAGCCATTGGTCAAAAAGACCTGGAACTTACAAAACAGTCACTCTCCAGCTTATCTTTAAGAAAGATACAGTTACAAAATGGAATTAATCAATTTTCCTGGTCCCAAAAACTGCCCTACATAAATGCCTATTACACCGACAGCCAGCATTTCCTAACAATTGCCCAAAACTCAATCGACATTGGCAACATTTTGATACAGGCGATTGAACCATATCAGGATTTTCTTGGAATTAAAGGAAGCAAGGTTTCCGCCGATAAAACCACAGAAGACCGAATTGCCTTCCTCACCCAGTCTGTCGAAGGCCTTCTTCCTCACCTCGACTCTCTCGAAACCAAAGTCGCAGCTATTAACCAAAGCCTGGAACAAATCGACCCAACCCGCTATCCTGAACAATTTCGTAATCAACCCGTCCGATCCCAACTACTAAAAAGCAAGGAGCTTGTTTCAGAAGCATACAACTTAATTAAAAACAGTCGGCCGCTTTTAACTCAAACATCCTGGTTACTTGGTAAAGATAAACCCCGAAACTATTTTATTATTTTTCAAAACGACGCCGAACTACGGCCCACCGGAGGCTTTTGGACCGCCTACGGCATAATTAAGGTCGACAAAGGAAAGGTGTCTCCACAGGGATCAGGTGACATCTACAGTCTTGATGCCAAGCTGAATAGCACCATCCCGGCCCCTCGTCCAATCAAAGCCTACCATCTCAATGTTCCCTACTTTTATCTTCGCGACATGAACATATCACCCGACTTTCCCACCAGCATCAAACTCTTTCTCGAAAATTACAGAAAAATTGACAAGAGCACCCCCATCGATGCCGTTGTCGCTCTCGACACCAAAGTTCTCGTCGACATCGTTAAGGTGATTGGCCGGGTTGGAGTGCCAGGATTTGGAAATTTCTCTTCCGACCCCGACAAACGTTGTGACGGTTGTCCCCAAATTATTTATCAACTCGAATGGCTGGCCGGCCGGCCCAGAAACTACATTGAAACCAACCGGAAGGGCTTTCTCAGCCCCCTGATGCACTCACTGCTGGCCAACGCCATGGGGTCGGAAAAAAGCAAAATAACTCCACTGGTTGAAAGTTTTATTAACAACATTTACCAGAAACACATTTTATTTTATTTCCCCGACACCACCATCCAAAAGGCCGCAGAAAACGCCAACATCGCCGGCCAAATCTCTGATCCCGGAAATTTAGTAGACTACTTTCATCTCAACGACGCCAATATGAGCAGCGCCAAAACCAACCTTTTTCTAAAACAAAAAATTAAACATGAAATTATTTCCCAAAACGGCACCGTCGAGCATAAAATATCCGTCACCTATACCAACCCCAGCAAGGCCTCAAACTGTAACCTTGAAAAAGGCGACCTTTGTCTAAACGCATCTAAGTACAGGGACTGGTTCCGGTTTTATACATCAAAAGGATCATCGCTCATAAAAATGACCGGATCAGAAGTTGAACCGCTAACCTATGAAGAACTGGGCAAACAGGTTTTTGAAGGATTCTATGGCAACAAATACCCTCTCTATGCCTCCTCAAGTCTTAAAACATCGATCCAGTATCGTTCAAGCGTCAAAGCCAGCCCCAACTACTCCCTTTTTCTACAAAAACAAGCCGGCACAAAACCCGTTGAGTACGAACTGATAGTCAACGGCCAAGCCTACCAAACATTCGCCTGGTCGTCTGATAAAACCATCCGCCTGTCTTTGTAATCATGGCTTATCAACACCACCTGGCCCTGGTGATTAACAAACACACACTCTCCGAATCCGATCTGTCGATAACTCTTTTAACCGAAAATTTAGGAAAAATTACCGCTCTGGCCAAAAATGCCAAAAAAATAAAAAGCCAGCGATTGTCAAATCTCCAGCTTGGAAATTTAGTTAAAGTCTATCTTTACCAAAAAACCGATCGCTATTGGCTGTCTGAAAGCCACACAATCAGCGCCATTCTCCACCATTCCAAAAATCTTCCCCAGCTAAGTCTGCTTTTCTATCTTCTCGAGTTTATCAACCGTCTTACCCCGGAAAACCAGCCTACTCCGTTTTTTTTTGAAACCTGCCAATCAGCCATTAGGGCTATCGACCGAAACCAGTATGCCCATTTTATTGCCGCCGAAATCAAACTTTTAAATCTACTTGGCTACGGACCACCAATAGAAATTACCAAAAGTTATACCCAAAAGAAATATTCCGCCTGTCAAAAACTTATTTGTCTATATCTGGAATCAATTTCAGAAAAACCATTTTATTCACCCTCTCTCTTCAACAAATAGGTCTGCCATCAGGCAAAACCTAATAACACCGCCTGTTGACTATCTCCGGCAAATAAATTAACATAAATACGCGGCGATGAAGGGCTTGGCAACCTGGAGCCACAACAAAAAGAGGTTCGGATTTTTCGAACAAGCAGAGTGGAACCACGCGTTTCGTGCAAAACGGAATTCGTCTCTGATTAACTATTTTTTAGTCAGTAGATGAATCAAAACAACCAAAACGATCTGGTTTCCAACATTGTTTCACTTTGCAAACGCCGAGGTATAATTTTCCAAAACTCAGAAATTTATGGGGGTATTCAGGGCTTCTATGACTATGGTCCAATTGGTTCCTTAATGAAAAAAAATTGGAAAGATTTGTGGATTCGGGATAATGTCACCCGGCGCTCCGACATAGTCTTAATTGACGGAACCATTATCACGCATCCCCGGGTTTGGGAAGCATCCGGGCATGTTAAAAACTTTGGCGATGAATTAGTCGAATGTAAATCCTGCCACCAGCGCTTTCGGCCCGACCTCATCAATCACGCCCTTAAATGCCCCGAATGTAATGGCCAACTCACTAATCCGAAAAAATTTAACATCCTTTTTAAAACTGAAGTCGGTGTCATTGAGGGAGAGACCACATCTGCCTATCTCCGCGGCGAAGCCTGCCAAACAATTTATCTTGATTTCAAAAACATCGTTGATTCATGCCGTGTCAAAATCCCTTTTGGTATCGCTCAAATTGGTAAAGCCTTTAGAAACGAGATTACCCCAAAAAACTTCCTTTATCGCACTCGCGAGTTTGAACAATGGGACATTCAGTATTTTGTATCACCCGACGAAATGGAAAAGTGGTACGAATACTGGAAGGAAAACCGCATCAATTGGTATCAAAAACTTTTTAACCATCCTGACTCGCTCCGCTACCGCCAACATACGGCCGACGAACTTGTTTTCTATGCAAAAAAAGCATTTGACATAGAATACCTTTCCCCGTGGGGCTGGGCCGAAATGGAAGGCATCCACTGGCGCTCAGACTACGACCTAACCCAACACTCCAAATTTAGCGGCCAGGACCTAACCTACCTTGACCCCATCACCCACCAAAAATATCTCCCCTGGATAGTGGAAACCTCGGGTGGAGTTGATCGTTCGTTTATGTTTCTCCTGCTTGATGCTTATCGGCAGGATATTTTGGAAAACGGCGACACAAGAACTTGGCTTCAAGTTAATCCTCAAGTCGCCGCCTACAAAATGGCCATTTTTCCACTTGCTTCAAACAAACCGGAACTAATTGAAGTTGCCAAAAATTTATACGAGCAGCTTCAATCAAAATACTCTGTCGATTTTGATGATAGTAGCAACATTGGTAAGAAATACCGTCGACAGGACGAAATCGGAACACCATGGTGCGCTGTTATTGATTATCAAACCCTATCAGACCACACCGTCACCATCCGCGACCGCGACACCATGACCCAAATTCGTCTCCCGGTTTCAAAAGTTGCCAGTTGGTTGTCAAAAAAGCTATCATGATTATATGAAAGAAAAAATCTTATATATCGGCCTTATTATATTTACCGGTTTCATCTTTTCGGCCTGCGGAAAAGTCAAGTCCATCCCAACTCCAACTCCGATTCCAACTCCAAGACTGACCGAATTCAACCAAAATGAAAAACCCAAAATCTCATTAATTCCGCGATCCGATGGTCACGAATTAAAATTAAAAGTAGAAAACATCCCCAGTTTTATTAATCAAATCGAGTATGAACTTTTGTACACCGCCGTCGATTCCGGCCTTGAAATTGAAAAGGGTGTCGGCGACACCATTAAAATCGACTCAATTAGCGTCACCCGCGACCTTCTCCTCGGAACTGCCAGTTGCACTAATGGTTGTAAATACAAATACGACAACGGAGTCAAAAACGGCACTCTTTCCATCACCTTCACCACCACCAATAACCAGGTTATAACGTATTCCTCCCCGTTTACCCTAACCTCATCAAAAAAAGGCCTCTCCCTGACTCTTAAAAGCTTCCAGGACGAAAGCGACCAAACTTTTGCTAGCCAGTGATTCAAACAAAATATCACCAACCTGTATTAATAAATGAGGTTGCCGAGTTTTTTGACCCCAAAAAAGGAAAAATCTTTATTGACGCCACCCTTGGTCACGGAGGCCATGCCATCAAATTACTATCTAACCAAGCCACAGTCTATGGTATTGAAATCGACCAGGCCGCCCTTTCAGCCGCCCAAGACCGGATAAATTCCCAAAAATATTCAGCAAAATTTTTTAGCTTTCACAACAACTATAACCAGATCGAAAAAATATACCGTCAACACATCAATAAACCCGTCTCAGGAATCCTGTTTGATTTAGGCCTTAATCTATGGCAGCAAACTGGGTCAAGATCAGGTTTTTCATTCAACGATCCACATTCCCTCGACATGCGCCTTGACCAAAAAATAGGTGTTTCAGCCCTAGAGTTTATAAACACCGCCAGCCATCAGCAACTTTTCCAGGTAGTATCGAAACTTGGCCAACAGCCCCAGGCCGACCGTCTTTGCCGCTACATTGTCTCAAATAGAAAAGTTACCCCAATTACCACCTCCTTACAATTATCAGAACTCATAAAAACCTTTTACTTTCAAAACCACCTCCAAAGCAAAAATCATCCGGCCACAAAATTTTTTCTGTCTTTGAAAATATATTTAAACCATGAACTTGAAAACCTCCGGCAGGGCATTTTTCAGTCCCTTAGTATTTCTTCACCAAACACCAAAATAGCCATAATTACTTTTCACTCAACTGAAGATCGGGCCGTAAAACTTACCTTTAAAAACCTTGAAAAACAGTTTTCTTTTATTACCCACCGGCCAATCCGCCCAGGATTTAATGAGATAAAAACTAACCGGCTAGCTAGATCCGCCATCCTCCGCTCATATACAATAACCTAATGTCATTGTATTCAAAAATATTATTTCTGATTGGTCTTATCAGCTTTACATTTCAAATCCTCTTTTCTATCTATTACAGCCGCCAAATATTAAAAGAGAATCAAAAATACAACCAGCTCATAACTTCTCTCAATCAGCACCGGCTCAACAATCAGGCCTTGCTCCAACAATATTCCCAAATTTACTCACCAAACACACTTTATCAAAAAATAAGTTCTGATCTTCAGCCAATAATCACAAAAGTCACCTATTAATGAACCAAAAAACCCGGCACCAAAGCCTTCTTCTGGCAATCTCCATTGGCTATCTACTCGCATTTTTCAGATCGTTCTATTGGCAGATTATTCGGTATTCCGCCCTAAAGCCACAAAGTCAGCGGCAATCATATCAAATTAAAAAAATCGACCAAACTCTTGGCCAAATATATTCACAAGACAATTACCCAATTACCACCTCCCACACCAACTACAACTTATCGCTCTACAAACCGGAATTAAAAGATACCGTTGAAAACATAATTAGCGCAATTTCCAGTCTTGAGCCACAATTTAAAATTAACGACGAAGTCAAGATAAAACTATTTCTTCAACCAACTATAAAATGGGTTGACTTCAACCAAAACTTCAGCCAAAAACAATCACAGCAAATCCAATTACCCGGACTTATCTGGAAAAAATCCGAAACCATGTCCATAAGTCAACCCGATCTGTTTGCCCCTCCTGCCATCGCAATTCAAAAATATTATTACCGGCAACTAGCCGGTCAGGCCGGATACTTAATTTCACCGGTTGACGCCACCGACCACATTATTCTCACTAACAAAATTTGGGAACGGCCAGCTCAAAACGGCCTTAATATCATCACCAGCCTTAAGCCCAATATTCAAAAAATTATTACTTCTGAATTAATTAACGGTATTAACACTTTTCAGGCCAATTCAGGATCAGTAACCGTCCTTAACCCTAAAACTGGTTACATTATTGGCATTTTTTCTTTTGTAGCCAGCCCTTCAGCCACCAACCTAAATTCCAACCTAAAACCGGTCACCGACTTAATTGAACCTGGATCAATATTTAAACCGGTTGTCTTAAGTATTGCCCTGGACAGCCATAAAATTTCCCAAGATTACCTCTGTTTACAATGCCATCAACCTTTAAAAATCGGCACCAACCTGATAACCAACTGGAACGAGCAAACACACCCCAACAGTAATCTGTTTGAAATAATTAAAAACTCCGACAACATCGGAATGTCACATATCATTCTTCAAACCGGCCTGCCAACCTTTCTCTCCTATTTCCACCAAATTGGTCTCGACCAAAAAAGCCATGTCGATCTTTTTGGTGAGTCAACCCCTATAAAAAAAAGCTACTGGTCAGAAATTGATCTCGCCGCCGCCTCATTTGGCCAGGGTTTCGCCATAAACCAAATTCAAATGATATCCGCCTTTAATATCGTCGCCAACGACGGTCGATTTACCAAGATAAAAATAGTCCCTGAAGCAAATGACTATTCAGATAATGTTACCTCCAAAACTATTTTTCAAAAAAGCACGACCGATTTTATAAAATCGGTTTTAAAATATGCCACCGAAAACGGAGCCACTTCAATCTACAAACCATCTGATATGGAAGTTTGCGCCAAAAGTGGTACTGCCCAAATCGCCGTAAAAGGTAGTTATGCAAAAGATGAAGTAAACGCCTCGTACATCGGCTTCTCCCCCTGTTCAAGGCCAAAATTTATTATGGCCATAACTCTTAACAACCCTAAAATATCCTCATGGGGCTCAAGCTCTGCGGCTCCAATCTGGTACAAAATTGCCGCCAAAATTAGCCCCCTGCTATAATAGTTTGCCAATGATTCCGCTTACCAGAAAGATAATTATCCAAAAATTCAAAAATTATTTTTGGCATCTTCCAAAAGCTATTTTTTTCAACCTATACTACGGCTCTCCCGCCAAAAAACTGGTACTTATTGGAGTTACAGGCACTGACGGCAAAACCACCACCGCCACCCTCATTTACAACTTACTATTAAGTCAGGGCTACAAAACCGGCCTGGTCTCTACTATATCGGCCATTACCGGCAACTCCACCCTCAACACCGGTCTCCACACCACCAGTCCTGATCCCGCCACCTTTCAAAAAATATTGAAAGAGATGGTCAATAACGGCCTGTCTCACGCCGTAATTGAAGTTACTGCCCATGCCCTCGACCAATTCCGCACCTTTGGCTGCAGCTTTGAATATGGAATTCTAACCAACACATCCCACGAGCACCTCGACGACTTTGTTAACATGGACTACTATCTAAAAACCAAATCTAAACTACTAAAAAACAGCCGCCAGGCGATTATCAACCGAGACGATCCTTCGTATTCATACCTAAAAAATAACCTCAAAATCCCAACGACCTCCTATGGTCAACATCCAGAAAGCAATTTTGTTATCTCAAACATAAGCCTCTCGCCAAACACTCTTTCGTTTGAGATCAACCACCACCAGTTTCAAACAAACAGTCCCTACACCTATCAGGCTTACAATATTGCTCCGGTTGCCGTCTTATGCTCGTTTCTAAAAATCAACTACTCCGCCTTAAACCAAATAATTAATAACTTTCCAGAGACAAAGGGAAGACGCGAAGAAGTTAAGAATCCCTTTAGTTTTAAAACAATCATTGATTTCGCCCACACTCCAGCCGCCTTAAATCAAACACTATCCTCCCTCAAAAAAACTACTCCTGGCAGGCTTATTGTAATTTTTGGCGCCACTGGCGGTCGAGACAAAAGCAAAAGACCTGAAATGGGGTTATCGGTCTATCAAAATGCCAACATCGCTTTTATAACTGCCGACGACACCAGAAACGAAGACATCGCAAAAATTAATAAAGATATAATCCGCGGCATCCCCGATAAATTATCCCAAAACATCCCTCCTCCATCCACCGCAAAAGACTATCGTTACCTAGATCAGCAGTCAGAAAAGTTATTTATCTATATCAACCAGCCCGACCGTCAACTTGCCTTTAATCAGGCAGTTATTCTTGCCAAATCAGGCGACACAATCGTAGCTTGTGGCAAAGGTCATGAAACCACCATTCTCCATGGCGACACCGAATTTCCTTGGTCAGAAACCGAGGCTTTTCGCACCTCATTTCGCTACCGTTCAAGCAAAGGAATAAAATAACCATGACCACAATCCAATTCAACCTTTCCTCAAAAAATATAGACCACGCCTACGCCAACGGCCTTCTTCCCCAAAGAAACGACCCTGATAAGTTTTACTCCGACTCTAGTTGTCGTTCAAACCTGTCAAAATTTAAGTTAAGCTCTGAAAATCGGCGGATAATTCGTCTTACCCAAAACTACCACTTTCAAACACAGTCTTCAACCAAGTTTGTTTACAATTATGACGTTCAAAAAAATTGCCATCTTTGGGCTAAAAGCCAAAACTGGAAATTTCCAACATCTTCAATCAAAACAATTTTTAAACACCATATCTTTAACTTTTTTTACACCTGGTTTGATGAAAAAAATCAAGTTTGCGCCTATTCAGTTTGCTATCAAGCTCCCCGCATTTCCCATATTGCCTACGTTTTCTATCATCCCCAACACCAGCACAACCTTCCTGTCCGCCAGGTCCTTCAATCTGTTGTCGATAGCCACTCTATTGGTCTCCAGTATTGTTATCTTGGCCGTTTCAATCCTCCAAACGGCTATTACAAACGCAACCTCCCCGGCTTCGAAAATTTTGTAAATGGACAGTGGCAAGAATATAATAGTAAAAGCTGATGCACATCCACATTTTGGCCATTGCGGGCAGCATGACCGCCCCCCTAGCCCTCGAACTAAAACGTTTAGGTCATAAAGTAACCGGTTCAGACCAAAGCAAAACATATCCCCCGTTTGGTCCAAAACTCCAACGCGCCAAAATTCCCATCAACAATCTTGATCTGTCCACTACAACCCCGGATCTTACCATTGTCGGTTCAGCTTTCAATAAATTCGATCTTCCCAAAAAAGAATTTGGGGTTGTTCGTAAACACAATTTACCTTATATCTCATCAACAAAATACTTAGCCAACAACTTAATCAAAAACAATTCCATCGTCATCGCCGGATCATTTGGAAAAACAACTATCACCTCACTTATCACCTGGATACTATTAAAATCCGGATTCAACCCTTCCTACTTCTTTGGTGGTCTGTCAATTAATAAAATTCCTTCCTGTCACATCAACAATTCAAAATGGTCGGTCATCGAAGGGGACGAATCAATAAATGGATTAGACACTAAAGCCAAATTTCTCTATTATCGGCCCAAATATTTAATTTTAACTTCGGCCGGCTGGGAACATAAAGACTCATATGCTTCAAGCCACCAAAACCAGAAGGCCTTCATTAACCTGATAAAAAGTATCCCAAAAGACGGTTTGCTTATATACAACTCCACTCAAAAAAATATCCTTCCGCTATTGCCTCATTGTAAAAGTCCAAAAATTGCCTACAAGCCTGAAATCAAATATGTTAGCCCGCTTTTAGGTCAATTTAATCAGGAAAATATATCGGCCGCCTACACCCTATGCAAAAGTCTTTCTATTCCATCAAAAAAAATTCTTTCGGCAATATCATCATTTAAAGGTATTAAAAGGCGTCTAGAACTTATTAAAAAGACCGGTGATGTCTATTTTTACGATGATTTTGCTCAATCGTCGGAAAGAATATCTCAAGTTCTAAAAACCATCAACGCCAACTACCCCAAACACAAAATCAAGGTATTTTTTGAACCTCACGCCTCTTTCTTAAGAAACATTGATAGTGTAAAAAGTCTAAAATATTCCTTTAAATTAGCAAGCGAAGTTGTAATCTCTAAAATTTATTACTCAACCACAGCCGACAAACAAAATCGGGTTACTGCCAAAGACTTCAACAAATATATTGGAACCAAATCACTCTACCTTCCTCTTTTTATTCAAATAGCAAATCATTATCATCAAAGTCTTAAAAATCACCAGATTCTTATCCATTTTAGTTCTGGTGGCTTAAATGGCCTGAAGACTTTCAAAAAAATTATTACAAATTTCAATCTACACAAAACCTATGTCCAGATATCTAATAAACGGCGGTAAACCACTATCAGGTGAAGTATCAATTCGTGGAGCCAAAAACGCCAGCTTTAAGCAACTTATCGCCTCAATGCTGTCCAGTCACCCGGTTAAGCTATTTAACATTCCACAAATATCAGATGTCAACATTACCCTAAGCATCGCCAAAAATCTTGGCGCCAAAATAACCACTACCGGCGACCACAGCCTAACAATAGAAACGGAAAATATAAACCACACCACAGTTCCTCACGGAACCGGCGAAAAATCCCGCACCTCATTTATGTTTGCCGCCCCGCTTTTGGCTCGCGCTGGCTCGGCTACCATTCCAGTTCCCGGCGGTGATAAATTAGGAGCCAGACCGTTGGACAGGTTGTTCGATTGCTACCGCCAAATGGGAATTACAACCGAGGAAAAAGACGATCTCATTATATTTAGAACTGACAAAATTAAAGGGACAACATACACCTTCACCAAACCATCCCACACCGTCACCGAAGTACTATTAATGACCGCCTCTTTGGCCAACGGCGAAACCGTTCTCAATAATGCCGCCCTCGAACCGGAAATTGATGACCTGATTATTCTTCTAAACAAAATGGGGGCGAAAATAGTACGGCCAACCGATAATCCAAGACAAATTGTTATCCAGGGCGTTCCCTGGCTGACAGGTGCCAGTCACCAAGTGATTTCCGACCGTAACGAAACCGTTACTTTTGCCTGTGCGGCTTTAGCCACAAAAGGTTCAATAAATATTTTAAGGGTTGACCCAAAAATTATTGAAACTTTCCTAAAAACTATCGAAAATATGGGCGCTAAAGTAAGCCGGGGAATCGACGAAGTAACAGTAAGTTGGGAAAAACCCCTGAAAGCTGTCGATATCGAAACACAACCCGAACCAGGATTTATGACTGACTGGCAAGCAGTATTCTCGGTTGTACTCACCCAGGCAATTGGATGCAGCAGCATTGTTGAACGTATTTTCCCATTCCGCTTTCACCACATCGCCAACCTTGAAAAAATGGGGGTAAAAACCACCTACTTTAACCCCGAAGTCAAGAACTATCAAAGTTACTATGAATTTAACCAGGAAAGCGACAAGCCGGAGTATTTCCATGGGGTCAAAATTTACGGTCCAGCCAAACTAACACCGGCCAACCTAACCATAAACGACCTTCGCACCGGAGCTTCTGCCACCCTGGCCGCTCTAACCGCCCAAGGTCAAACCACCATTGAAGGCACCGAGTTTATTGAACGCGGCTATGAACGACTGGCCGACCGCCTCCGCTACCTCGGCGCCGACATTGACTATGTTAAAACCTAAACTCATTTTTCAACTATAATAAACCACCTGCCATGACACATCTCTATCTCGGCCTCTTGCTATTTTCATTTTTAACCACCAGTGTCCTGGTTGTTCCCTTTATAAACCTGCTATATCGGTTGCGTTTTCAACGTCAAAAGCAAACCACCCTTGATTTTCAAAACAAAAATACCCCAATATTCGACAAGTTTCACAACTCTAAAGTTGGCACACCCATAGGTGGCGGGCTGTTGATCATATTTTCCGTCTCCCTGCTGTTTATCTTTCTGTTTCCGATTCTCAAACTGTCAAATATTTTTATTTCCACCAATTACCAGCTCACCTCCGAGCTTTGGATTATCTTTTTTTCTTTTGTCAGTTTTGGACTGTTGGGTCTATACGACGACATATACAAATTTTTTGGAATCAAAAAAACTGGATTTTTTGGGCTTAGAATGAGGCATAAATTTATTCTTCAAATTATTCTTGGCCTGATTATCTCCTCCTTAATCCACTTCCGTCTCGACATAAACTTTATTTACCTTCCCCTTGTCGGCCCGATTAAGCTCGGCTTGGCCTTCATTCCAATCTCCACACTTCTTATTGTTTCCTTCGCCAACTTTTTCAATATAACAGATGGTCTAGACGGCCTGTCCTGCGGTATTTTAATGATTGCCCTTTTTGCCTTCTGGGTTCTTGCCAACACCTCCCTCGACACGCCGATCTCCCTGTTTCTAGCTCTCTGGATTGGAAGCCTAATCGCCTTCCTCTATTTCAACATATATCCGGCGCGAATCATTTTGGGAGACGTAGGCTCATTATCTTTTGGGGCCACCATTGCCGTCATTGCCATCCTTTTGGGCCGGATAATACCCCTAATTATAGTTGGATCTCCATTTATTATTGAAGGCCTCTCCAGCGCCCTTCAAATACTCTCAAAAAAATTCTTTGGAAGAAAACTTATCCCGGCCGCTCCATTCCACCTTACCCTTCAACATATGGGCTGGGAAGAGCCAAAAATTGTTATGAGAGCTTGGCTTGCCAGCATAATTTTGGCTATATTTGGTCTATGGTTAGGTATCAACTAGTATGCCACTAACTCCAAACCAGGACCAACTCAACCTTTTAAAAACCGAAATCCAAAAATATCTTGGTCTTCCCTATTTAATCAACCGTCCCAAATCTAAAATTTTCAATGACATCACCCAAGTTGGAAAAGCCAGCGCGCATCAGCTGGCGCTAAAAACAATTGAAATCGCCAACCAGCAGATAGTTAAAATATTAGACCTAAATCCAAAAGAAATATATAATTTTCAAAAAAAGAACCACCTCGGAATCGACTGCTCTGGTCTCGCCTGCCAGCTTTTAAACTATTATGCCGAAATAATGGGCATTAAGTTCCACCTGCCTCCACGAACAACCTCGGCCGACACCCTCACTTCTCCACCACTAAGTTCACCGATAGACGTAAAAAATCTAACCACCGCTGACCTTATCCGCCAAAAAAATGGTAACCATGTAGTCTTTATTATTGAAGCCAAACTTCCACACCTCTATTGTGTCGAATCAAGCCGTCTTGGAAGGGGAGTCAGGCTCATCAAATTTGTAACCGATAACCCGCCCCCATCAACCAACGGATATTTCCGGCTAAACCGCTTTTTTTAACCTACTTCTCCTCCACCAGTTCCTGATATTTTAAGGGCTTTATAGATAAAATTTCCACCTCGGTACCACATTCGCCACACTCGACAATGTCTCCCACCATTAAACTTTCTTCCGCTTTTATCTCACTACCACAGTCAGGACAAATCACTTTTTTGTTTTTGGTATCCATATACCGATATAATATCAACTGTGACTCCCTTAGTACAGTTTAATTCGGTTTTTTTTAAACGGGAAGATCTAAATCCATCAGGTTCAGTTAAAGACCGGGCCATGGCCCTCCAGTTAACATATCTATGTCAGCAGGGATATAAGTCAGCCGTCATTTCCTCTACCGGAAACGCCGCCATCTCCGCATCATACTATTGTTCAAAACACATGATTCCGCTAACAGTTTTTGTTTCTCCGAAAATATCAAAAACTAAAAAGCAGGCCATTTCTAACGCCGCCATTGTTGTCACCCCAAAACCTGTCAGCCAGGCAATAAAATATTCAAAACACACCAGCGCCTATTTGCTTCGGCAATCAACTGATCCCCAGGCCCTGATCGGTTATGGTCAACTCGCCAAAGAACTATCCATACAAAAACCGTCTCTTTCATCTGTGTTCTTCCCGGTTGGCAGTGGTGCTACTTTAGTTGGAACCGCCAAATTTTTACCCACCGGCACAAAAATATTCGCGGTCCAACCATCAAGCCATTGTCCTCTTGCCGCTATCTTTGGAATTACTCCCCCAAAAAAATCTGAACACATCGTCGATTCAATCAGTGCCAAGTTTTTACCCTTAAAAAATGCCGTTTATAGCGCAGTTACCAATTCTGGTGGCAAATTGCTAATTATCGATAATCCCTCAATTCTAAAATCGCAGGAAATACTCAACCAACAATTTTCATTTTCAATAGAAACAGCTCTGGCCTATGCCGCCTATCTTTCCACGCCAAAAGAACAGCTCGGCAATTCCCCCGCCATCATTGCCACTGGAACCAAAAGATGAAACTAAGCTTTAAAAGCCTAAACAACTTGCCCTACGACTTCTACTTCCTGGTTGTAGATAAATTTTTAGATGTCAATTTACACCACCGGTTAAAAAATTTTTATCATTTGTACCCGTTTAATTTTTCAAAAGCATTCAAACCCGGTTTTTGGATAAATAAAAACTATCAAAACAATTTCATTGTTAACAGCGGGCAATTACTCAACAATCCCCAAATTTCCCAATTCATTAAAAATGAAAGCAGTAAAAAACTGCATCAACCGGTCATTATCCCTTTTAAACCTTCATTCAGGATTGAAAAAATATGCCAAAAAAACGGCTGGCTGTTAGCAGCGCCTCCAGCCAAAATCAACCGATTTCTTGAAAACAAAGTTAATTTTTACCACTTTTGTCAGAAAAACAAGTTACCCACAATTCCAGCCCTTATTAACACATTTAATCACCAACACTATCTTCAGTTTGCCGCCGACAACCCCTTCCCGTTTGTTGTTCAAAAACAACAAGGTTGGGCCGGAAAATCATCCTTTCTTACCTTTTCCTGGAACGACATAAAAAATGCTATCGCCGCCAACACCCAGGTAAAATTCACTCCTTACCTAAACGGTTACACCCTGATCAATAATTGTTGTCTCACTCAAAATGGTTTAATCCAATCCCCGCCGGGGCTGCAGTACACTGGCCTCAAAGAGTTTACTCAAAACCCGTTATCAACCGTTGGCCGTCAATGGCCTTCGTTTGCTCCCAAAGAAGTTGAAAAACAAGTCGTATCAATATCCAGCAATTTTGCCAAAGCCATAAAAAAGTTAAACTATCTCGGTTTTTTTGGTCTAGATTTTCTGGTTGTCAATAATAAAGTTTACCTGCTTGAGTGCAATCCGCGCCTAACCGCCTCATTTTCCTT
Source organism: uncultured Gammaproteobacteria bacterium (assembly GCA_964538765.1). GTDB lineage: Bacteria > Patescibacteriota > Microgenomatia > UBA12405 > UBA12405 > CAZIHS01. The sequence continues at coordinate 31,636 of CAZIHS010000005.1, forward strand.
TTACACCGAAAAACAATTGGCTTTGTCTCAAAATCCTCTATTTATTTTTCACCTGTCCTCATACCTTCCGGTTCGTTTTGAGTTTGATTCAACTATTGAAACCAACAAATTATTTATCCAACCGGTTATCGGAACCCAGGCGTCACCAAGAGACCCGTCGGGAAAAGTTACCAGAATAATTACCTGTTCCACCCCGCTAACAAAAAACCCCCATGAACCACCCCGGTTTTGACTCTAAAAATACTTTCCATCCCAACCACCTGATATTTGTTTTTTTCCTGGCTCTTTCAGGGCTTATTTTTATCATCATCTCTTCAACCATTGAAGCCAACACCATCTACCAGGATCCAAATTACTTCACCAAAAAACACCTTATTTGGCTTTCCCTATCGATAGCCGTTTTCATCCTTTTTAGCAAAATTAACCTGATGGTTTTAAAAAAAATTATCCCGGTTGCCTATTTTCTCAATCTCATCCTGCTACTGGCCACTATCATCCCTCAAATCGGGCACCAGGCTCTTGGCGCACGGCGCTGGCTGGAACTTGGACCGCTAAACCTCCAACCAAGCGAACTGCTAAAACTGACATCAGTTATCTATTTTTCCCATTTATACAGTCAAAAAAACAATATAAACTTCTACTCGTTGTTCTTCCATTTAACCATCCCTTTTATCCTGATCGTTTTTCAGCCGAATTTAAGCACTGCTATATTAATTTCCCTCATTGTTATCAGCCTTTTCTATTTGGCCGGAGGCAGCATCATTTCCCTTTTTGCGCTAAGCATATTTATGGGTCTCTCTTGCCTGGCATTAGTTATTTACTCTCCCTACCGCCTGAGTCGCTTCGACAGTCTTATCAGCAATCCTGATCAACAAAGTTATCACCAGCGCCAGATAATAATCAGCATATCCTCTGGGGGTCTGACCGGAAAAGGTTTTGCCAACTCAGATCAAAAATACAAATTCCTTCCCAAAATATCAACTGACTCGATCCTGGCTGTAATCGGAGAAGAAACTGGCCTTATTGGAATATTTCTAATTCTGTTTTGTTACATTCAAATTTTTATCCGGCTTCTAAAATTTTCTTCACTCATTAGCAACCAGTTTTTATCTTTATTGGTGGCCGGAGTAGCCGTCTGGATCGGGGCCCAATCACTAATAAATGTTTTTGCCACCCTGGCCTTAATACCCCTCACTGGAGTGCCGCTACCACTTGTTTCCTTTGGTGGTTCCGCCTTAATTAGTTTGATGGCCGGCCTGGGTTTAGTCGAAAACATCCAACAAAACCAAGCAAAACTGCTATACTCAAAAAAACATGATCAAACCAAAAACCATACTGCTAACTGGCATTCACCACACCCCCGCCGTTGAGCTAATCGGTCAATTAAACAAGTTTTCTCAACACAAATGGACAATATATTATGTAACTGATCTTGCCGATAGACAAACCCACTCAAAATATACCCTCCCGGCTCTTGGAATAAAAATTCACCACCTCGAATCCCCAAAATTTAATCGACATCATCCGCTTGGCTTATTTCTTTCCTTCCCCAAATTTATCAATTCAATCGTTTTAGCCTATTCTTATATTAAAAAAATTAAACCCGACATCGTTCTCTCATTTGGCGGTTATGTATCTACTCCGGTTATAATTGCCTCATACCTTTTGCGAATTCCTGCTCTCACCCACGAACAAACCCATCACCCCGGGCTGGCAAACCGTATTAATTCCCTGTTTTGTCAACACCTCCTCCTTTCCTTTCCAACCAAAAAAAAACGTTCAAACTACGTTGTCACCGGTAATCTAATCAGACACTCAATTTACCTTTCTACAAACAGCTTCCTAAACAAATACAACCCCCAACTAACAAAAACCCCGTTAATTTACATTACCGGAGGCAGTCAAGGATCCCACGCTATCAACCAAAATGTTCTCCAAATATTGCCAGACCTTAAAAAAAAATATTTGGTTATCCACCAAACAGGGGATATTGACTATCAAAAGATTTCAAAAACCCAAAACCGGCCAAATTACCTTCCTTTAAACTACGTCGACCAAAATAACATTGGCTGGATTTTCCGCCACGCGTCTTTAATTATTAGCCGGGCCGGAGCCAATATCTGCCAGGAAATAGTTGCCCTAAACCATAAGTCTATTCTTATCCCGCTACCAAACTCTCAACATCGGGAACAGGATTACAACGCCTCCTGGGTAAAAAAACATATTCCATCAACCATAACTATTCAGCAATCAAAACTTAATCCCCGGCTTTTAAAACAAACCATCATAAAATCCTTTAAACACCCCCCCCTGACCATAAACTACCAATACCGGCCAAACCTGAAAATTCTAAAAATTATCGACAGCATTGTCTCCACTTAAATTATTATTATCAATAATTATCATAACCCTGCTAGCACAGGTCTACCTTCTCTCAAGGTCTAGTCACACTTCCGCCGAGCAACCCGAATACCTTACAGAACTAAAACAGGCAATATCTATTTCGAGCCTAAAAATAAAAAGCATAGATCAAGGAAACGTACAAAACGAAACCCACCTTGTCATCGACAACACCGAAACCACAAAAATTATTCTTAGCAGCTCCCAAAATCCTTTTTGGCAAATTGCATCTTTGCAACAAATATTTCAAAAGGCTACAATAAACCATCAACAAGTCTTACTAATCAATTTGGCCAACAACCATCCATATGCAACATTCCAAAATAATTAGCGGTATTGATATCGGCACTTCAAAAATAACAACGATAATTGGTCAATACTTTGATAACGAAAAACGTCTCAACATTGTGGCTGTTTCTTCACAAGCAGCCCAGGGTTTCAGAAAAGGCCAAATCGTAAATCTTGAGGAGGCAACTCAAACTATCACCAACTGCATTGAGTCGGCCGAAAGAATGGCTGGGTTCCCAATTAAAACCGCCACCATCGCCATCGCCTCAACCCACCTCGAATCAATAAACTCACAGGGAGTTGTCTCTGTAAACCACCCCAACGGCGAAATTTCCACCGAAGACATTTATCGCAGCCTGGACGCCGCCAAAGCCATCACTTTGCCCAGCGGAAAAGAAATCATCCATATAATCCCTAAAGGCTATTCAGTCGATGGCCAGGCGGGAATAGTTGATCCTGTTGGAATGAATGGGGTAAGACTAGAAGTTTCCGCCCACATTATTATTGCTTCCACCCCCGCCTTAAAAAATCTGGACAAATGTCTCGACGAAGTTGGTATCAATCCAGTCTCAATTATCTACTCCGGGCTTGCCGCCGCCACCTGTGCCCTAACACCTACCGAAAAAGAGCTTGGGGTTGCCCTAATCGATATTGGCGGCAGTATCACTACCATCACCATTTACAGCGAAGGGTCACCTGCATTTTCAGCAGTTATTCCCATTGGCGCCAACAATGTCACCAATGATTTGGCCATCGGCCTCCGGCTCAACCTCGAAGACGCCCAAACATTAAAAATCAAACTTTCTCAAAATAAACTAAACGACAACTTTAAGGACGAAATTGACCTGCCTCAAATTGGTATCATCTCGGATGATTCCAAAAAAGTGTCCTTTCAAACCGCAGTAAATGGCATTATCAAACCCCGGCTTGAAGAAATTTTCAACCTGGTCTATCAACAAATTAAGCAAAGCGGCCTGGCCACCTCCATCCCCGCCGGAATAGTCCTCACCGGTGGAGGCTCTCAAACAATCAGTGCCAAAGATATCTGCAGCAAAATTATTCCACTACCTCTCCGGATAGCCGCACCTCCAAAAGTTGGTGGTATTGTCGACGAAATAATTAACCCAAGTTATACAAGCTCGATTGGCCTTATCATGTACAGCCTGGAAGAATCAAAAAAACAAAACCCGCCCCAAAAGAAAAACAAAAACCCCGCCGGCCACCTGTTTGGACGACTTAAAAGTTTCCTCGAACCTTTGTTACCTTAATATGGGTTTAATCAAATCTCTAAGCGGTCAGTTTGCCAAAATTAAAGTAATCGGCATCGGTGGAGGTGGCAATAACGCCATCAACTCCATGATAGATGAAAACAACATCACTGGAGTTGAGTTTGTCGCGGTCAACACCGACTCACAGGTTTTGTTAAATTCACTCGCCTCAATCAAAATCCAAATCGGAGAAAAACTGACCCGCGGCCTTGGCGCCGGAGGCAGTCCCCAAATTGGCCAGCAGGCCGCAGAGGAGTCTAAAGAACGGATTAAAGAGGTTCTCGAAGGCTCAGACATGATCTTTATCACCGGTGGCATGGGAGGCGGCACCTGCACCGGCGCCGCCCCAATTATTGCCCAAATCGCCAGAAAAGAACTAGGCATTCTTACTATTGCCATTGTAACCAAACCTTTTCTATTTGAAGGAACCCGGCGAATGGCCAACGCCGAAGAAGGAATCTCCCAGCTTAAGGAAAATGTCGACACACTAATCGTGATCCCAAATCAAAAAGTAATGGAGGTCGTCAACGACCAGGTAACTCTTATCGAAGCATTCAAAATCGCCGATTCAGTTCTCAATAAAGGCACCAAAGCCATCTCCGATCTAATAACCACCCCGGGGCTAATCAACCTCGATTTTGCCGACATTAAATCGGTAATGAGTAATGCCGGCTCCGCACTGATGGGAGTAGGGGAGGCCGAAGGGGACAATAAAGCCATAAAAGCCGTCGAAATGGCCATTGACTCACCGTTGGTTGATGTCAATTTTGAAAGTGCCCGAGGTGTACTGATCAACATCACCGGTGGTCCTGATCTTAAAATGGCCGAAATTGAGCAGGCGGCCCAAACCATCACCAATCATGCCGCCCCCGACGCCAACATTATTTTCGGCGCCAACATTGACAGCTCCTTTAACAACCAAATACGGATTACTGTCATTGCCACCGGTTTCGACACCAACCGTCCAAAAATGTTTCACCTGCCCGTAAATAAAAACAAAACCTCCTCTTCTTTCCCAACCGAAGCCCCGGAAGTCAGCCAGCAACAGATATCACAGTTTTTAGGCAATCAGGAAATTCCCAAAGGTCTCGAGATTGTTGACGAATTCGACATACCTGCCTTTTTAAGAAAAAACAAATAATATGCTACAATCAATTACCGTGAAAACCTGTAAACTAACTTATGATATCATTATTTAAAGTCCCTTTACTAGGGGCAACTATGATCCTTCACCAGAAGGATCTTTTTTTTAAATGAACTTCCAAACACCCTTTCCAACTCAACCAAACTTTCCCGCCCTGGAAGAAGAAATTCTCGACTGGTGGCAAAAAAACGATATTGTTCACAAATATCTCCAAAAAAACTCCGATTCCAAAAAGTCGTTTTCATTTATAGACGGCCCGATCACCGCCAACGGCCCAATGGGCGTCCATCACGCCCGGGGACGAACCTATAAAGACCTTTTTCAGCGCTATAAAAACGCCAACGGCTTTGCGCAAAGATTCCAAAACGGTTTTGATTGCCAGGGATTATGGGTAGAAGTTGAAGTAGAAAAAGAAAATGGTTTCAACTCCAAAAAGGACATTCAAAATTTTGGATTGGATAAATTTACAAAATCATGCCTGGATAGAGTAAATCATTTTTCCAGTCTTCAAACCGACCAATCAGTACGGTTAGGAATGTTTATGGATTGGGAAAATTCTTATTACACCAACTCAAAAACTAACAACTTATATATCTGGCATTTCCTCAAAGTTATCAACCAAAAAGGTTGGCTTGTAAAGAAAAAAAGTGCCACCACCTGGTGTCCGCGTTGCGAAACCGGACTTTCACAGCATGAAGAAGCCGACGGCTACAAAGAAACAACCGACACGTCTGTTTATGTCAAATTTAAAATCGATAATTCCCAAAACGACTATTTACTGGCCTGGACAACCACCCCCTGGACACTGTCAGCCAACGTTCTGCTGGCCATTAACCCAAGACACACCTATGTGGTTGCAAAACATAACGGCCAAAACATTTACTTGGCCAAACAGGCGGCCGAACGGCTTGGACTCTCAAACTACCAGGTTATCGATCCAAATCTTTTACTGAACAAAAGCTACCTGCCCTCTTTTCCTTCCCCGGCCCAACAAAATATTAAGCACTTCGTCACCTCCTGGGATCTGGTTGACCCTTCCGAGGGCACAGGCATAGTCCACATTGCCCCTGGCTGCGGTCAGGAAGATTTTGAGCTAGGAAAAAAGCTATCAACCGAAATGATTGCCCCGCTGGACGAAACCGGCCACTTCCTGCCAAATTTTGGTGAACTATCAGGACTTTATGCCCACGACGTAACTCCTCAAGTGATTTCCTCGCTGGAAAAACAGGGACTTCTTTTTAAAACCGAAGCCATTCGCCATCGATATCCCCACTGTTGGCGATGTAAAACCAAATGTTTGTTCCGTCTCGAAGATAGTTGGTACATAAGCTCCGACCACATCCGGCCGTTAATGAAAGAGGCCGCCTCGAAAGTAAACTGGTACCCTAAATATGTCGGCAGAAGAATGCAAAACTGGCTCGATTCCATGGAAGATTGGATGATTAGCCGTAAAAGATTTTACGGTCTAAGTCTTCCTTTTTACCAGTGCGGTTGTGGCCATTTGTCTGTAGTTGGAAGCCTGGAAGAACTAAAGTCGTTGGCCATAAATCCAGAAAAGGTTGATACTCTTTCCACCCTCCACCGCCCATGGATAGATGAAATAATCATCCGCTGTCCCAAATGTAACCAAAATGTGAACCGCATTCCCGACGTCGGCGATTGCTGGCTTGATGCCGGAGTCGTCCCTTTTTCCACTCTAAAATACCTAAGCGATAAAAAATATTGGCAAAAATGGTTTCCGGCAAATTTAGTTTTAGAAATGATCGAGCAGGTTAGACTTTGGTTTTACTCCATGTTATTTTTCAGCGTAACTTTTGAAAACACTCCTCCCTACCAGCATGTCGTCACTCACGCTGAAGTTAGAGACGAAAACGGAGAAAGAATGAGTAAAACCAAAAAAAACGGCATTCCTTTTGACCAGGCCATCTCAAAAATGGGAGCAGATTCGATGAGATGGCTGTATTGTCAACAGAAACCTTATTCAAACGTTAACTTTGGATTCAACATTGCCGACCAGGTTAAACGGGAGTTTCTTCTTATTCTTTGGAATTCCTACCGTTTTTACCGTGAAAAAGTTTCCACTACCTCCCCGGACCCGAATGATCCAGTCCCCACCGATATTACCGACCAATGGCTGCTTTCACGACTCAACCACACAATAAAAACGGTTTCGACCAACCTTGACAAATACGAAATCGCCAAATCCACCAAAACCATTGAAGAATTCGTTAACGATCTTTCGACCTGGTATATCCGACAAAACCGGCAAAGATCCGACAACCTAACCCTTCTTCACCAATGCTTTGACCAGCTTTTTAGACTGCTTGCCCCGTTTATCCCTTTTATCAGCGACTATCTATACCTGGACCTAACCCAGAAAAATCAATCAGTTCACCTCCAGTCTTGGCCAGCTTACTCTGACAAGATGATAAATACAAAACTTGAAACCCAAATGAAAATGATCAGGCAAATTTGCCAGCTTATTCATCAAAAACGTCAACTAGCCCAAATTAAAATCCGCCAACCGCTATCTCAAGCCATAATATATTGCCCGAGCAGCCTTGATAACTTCGGCTTTGATCAAATCATTATCAGCGAAACAAACGTTAAAAAAATTTCCTGGATTAATGTCCCCAACGACCAAAACATTTCTGTTGATCTGGATGTTACCCTCACCCCACAGCTGATTGAAGAAGGTGAACACCGCGACCTTGTCCGAACAATTCAACTTCTCCGTCGGCAACAGGGCCTGAAAGTCACCGACCGAATTAAACTATACCTCCCCTCATGGAATCAAAAACTTCAAGACGAACTTCTTAAAAAAACAGGCGCCATTTCGGTTGAAAATTCTCCCGAAATTAGAATCGAGCTTTTAAATGAACCAAACCACCAAGTTTAGCTTAGGCTTTTCCGTTTTTGGTTTTTTTTCCGTCAGTTTTATTATGGTCCTTTCCCTCGCCCCGAACCTTTTATTTAAACATCTGCTACTCTGGTTTGTCGGCATCATTTTTTTTCTGATTGGAAAACAGTTCAACCCGCGCCAATTTTATCCACTTCGCTGGTGGCTGCTTATATTCTCCTGCCTAATAATCAGTTTTCCAATTATTTTTAACAACGTAACCCGGGGATCACGACGCTGGATAAACCTTGGTTTCGTGTCCATTCAGCCTTCAGAAATTACCAAACCATTACTTTTACTTTCGCTTGCCAACAGCGTCAATCCTGTCCCCCAGCTAATACCCATTCTTATCACCGCCGCCCAACCCGACCTTGGCAGCGCCATCTCGCTAGTTATTTTAGCGCTGCCCGTCATACTGTTTAAACCCCGTTATCTAAAAATTTCCATCCTCATTTTCTTCATCATTACATTATTATCTCCAGTCATATGGCGAAATTTTCTCCACCAATACCAGCGCGACCGTATTTCTACCTTTCTCAACCCTCAAACCGATCCTTCCAGCAAAGGTTACCAAACCATCCAGTCGAAAATTGCCATTGGCTCGGCTGGCGTTTTCGGTAAAGGCTTTCGCAAGGGTACTCAAGGCCAGCTTTTGTTTTTACCCGAAAAACATACCGATTTTATTTTCGCGGCCACTACTGAAGAACTTGGCCTGTTTACGGCCAGCCTGATAATTGTATGTTTTTACCTTTTAATTTCCTCTCTTATAAAATACTGTCAAACACTCGATAGCCAGCCAAAAATAATTTTTACCATGGGCTTAATTGCCCAAATTTGGTTCCAGGCGTTTATAAACATAGGTATGAACCTTGGTCTGCTGCCAATTACCGGTATTCCTCTGCCTTTTCTCTCGGTTGGCGGCTCCTCTCTCGTCTCGCTTCTATTTTCACTCGGTCTGGTCTTTTCAGACTAAACTAACTCCACATTAAGTGTTATAATCGACAGGTATGAAATATGCCGTAATTTCCCTTGGTGGAACCCAACACCAGGTAACCGAAAACCAGATTCTAACTATCGACCGCCTGGAGCAACCCGAAGACAAATCTATAACCACCGACCAGGTCCTATTAACTGTCAACGATGATACGGTTAAAACAGGCCAGCCAACAGTCAAAAACGCATCGGTTGAATATAAAATAATCAGTCATACCAGCGGTAAAAAATTAAGAATTTTCAAATACAAAGCGAAGTCTCGCTACCGCCGCACCCAAGGTTTTCGCCCCCTTCAAAGCCAAATCCAAATTACAAAAATAAACCTTTAACAAATGGCTCATACCAAATCACAGGGGAAAACAAATCAAAAATCCAACCGTCCTGGACAAAGGCGGGGGGTAAAACTATTCAGTAGCCAAAAGGTCAGTACCGGTCAAATAATTGTCCGCCAGGTTGGCTCAAAGTTTCATCCCGGAACCGGCACAAAAATGGGCAAGGATTTCACCATCTATGCCATTGTTCCGGGCATAGTCAATTTTTCAAAAAAACTGGGTAAAAGAGTCGTCAAAGTATTATCAGCCGCTTGATACCTTTTTTTCACAAGTGTTTTCATAGTATTGTTGTACTATGAAACAGGTGATTCAAATACCCACCAACCAGCTAGAACCAAACCCGTTACAGCCCCGGGGAATTATCAGCCCCGAATCGGTTAGCGAACTTGTCGAATCAATTCGCGAACATGGCATCCTCGAACCGCTCATAATTGCCAAAACACCTGCAGGTTACCAAATAATCGCCGGTGAAAGACGTTGGCGGGCCGCCCGGATTCTAAAACTGTCTTATGTACCCGCCATTGTCAAAGAGACCACACCGCAGCAAATGCTCGAAATGGCCATTGTTGAAAACGTCCAAAGAAGAGACCTAAACCCAATTGAAAGAGCCAAAGCCTTTCTCCGCTTAAAAGATGAATTTAACCTTAATCACGAACAAATAGCTAAAAAAGTCAGCAAAAGCATTCCCTATGTAATCAACGTCCTAAAACTCCTAATTCTACCCGACGCAATCAAAGACGGTCTCTTATCTGGACTGATAACCGAAGGTCACGCCCGGGCCCTTGGAGGCATTGCCGACACCCGCCTGATGATCGAAGCCTACAAAATTGTTCTCAAAGAAAAAGCTTCCGTTCGACGGGCTGAAGAAATAGCCAGAAGGATGAGAAAAAAGATTGAAGAAGGAACCGTTCCCATTACCAAAGAAAACCTTCCCCAGTTTCTCCGCTCCCAACTCGACAACATTAGTCAAGATCTCCAAACCGTTTTTGATCAACAAACTACCTCGGTAAAAGTTACCCAAACCAACGTTTTCACCCGGGTCACTTTTCAATTTCGTGGCCCGCTCGATCAACGCTTTGACCAGCTTCAAAAGCTCTACCTCCAGCTGTGCCAAAAAAAGCTAACCAAACTAACCTGACGGCTTCAAAACCTGACTTTTGGAACCAGTCCAACACTGGTTATCGGCCAATATTTGAAAAAAGCTCTGCCGACAATCGACTCCTTTTTTATAGGACCAAACTCCCTCCCATCCCGGGAATGCGAACGATTGTCGCCAAAACACAGGTAATATCCTTCTGGAACTATTTTTTCAATTCCTTCCTGGCTAAAAGTACCGGCCTCTGAAACAAAATCGTCTGGTAAAAAACCCTGTTTAAGCTCCTGACCGTTCAAAAAAACCTTTCCACCCTTCACCATCACCCTATCTCCCGGCACCCCAACCACCCTTTTGATATACTCACACTCATTTTCAGCACATGGTTCACTCGGCGGCGCCTTAAACACCACCACATCCCCGCGGTCAGGATTACCAAATTGGTAAGATAACTTATCTGTCAAAAGATACTCACCATTCACAAAATTTGGAAGCATCGAATTTCCTTTAACTTCATTTGGCTGGGCCACAAACAAATATAAAATCACAAATACTGACATTGCCAAAACAATCGACTGAACAAATTCCAGAATAAAACCACCAAGCGAGAAACCGTTTATTTTTTTAATCATATTTTGCATGTCCCCAGTTTATCTTAAATTCCGTCACCTTGCTATAATTAAATACTTTTAAAGGTCGCTTGGCTCAGCTGGTTAGAGCACCCCGTTCACATCGGGGAGGTCAGTGGTTCGAGTCCACTAGCGACCACCCCAACCCAACTTTTCCTCAAGAGTCATAAAAAAATCTCTGTCACTAAAGGTTACAAAATTCGCCCGTAGTTTTGATTTCTTAACTGTCACATCAACCCCTCTTTCTAAACAAATTTCCTCTTGGCCATCGGCAATAATGACCGCATCTTTTGACTCAACCTCAAGCTCCAGCTGAATATCTCCTGGCAGCACCAACGGCAACTGACCCAAAGCGTGGGAACAAATCGAGGTCATAATTATACTATCAGCCGACGGCCAAAGTATCGGCCCGCCAGCCGCTAAATTGTATGCGGTTGAGCCGTTTGGAGTAGAAAATATTAAACCATCACTCTCAACCGTGTTTATAAGCCTGCCTTGAAAAAAAACTTTGATCCGGTTCATCAGTCTGTTATTTTTGCTCCTAAAAACCACCTCGTTAATCGCTGTAACTCCCCGGCCACCAGCCGCACTCCTAATGTTTGCATCAATTGCTATCCTTGGTTCAATCTCATAGTCTCCACCAAATACTTTTTTCAATCTCATACCAATCTCCCCGGTCTTTACCAAAGTTAAAAAACCCAATCTTCCAAAATGAATGCCTAAAAGCGGCTTTTGCCATTTTAAAGTATTTCTCGCCACACCCAGCATCGTTCCATCTCCTCCTAAGCTTAAAAACATATCAACTTTTTGAGCCAAAGCGTCAATGTCGGCCTCGTCCTGGCCCAAAACATAAACTTCAACCCGACTTTGAAACGCCACTGACCTAATCAGGTCCAATTCGTTCTTCAGCCCGCTGCCATCAGGCCTCAACACCAAACCCAGTGACTTTATTTTTCCGCTCATTAATTAATTAACAAATTATCTTTTAACCAAAACTTATTTATATGATCATAACCTAAAATATCAGTTACAACATACATCGCCGAATTTTTAGCCATAACATCAACTACCTCCTTTGAAGTCAACATAAATTTTTCTACCAATTCTCCCTCGCTATATCGCAAAAAAGGCATAGTTATGGCCAGAAACCAGGCACTACTCTCATCGTCATAGTAATTTGGGACCACCAACACCTTGTAAACATCCGGTGTTTTCGATAGTTTTATAAACTCCTCAAGCCTTCCTGAAATATAATCCCATCTTGGGTTGTCCCAAAATTCCTGCCGGTGCTCAACCAAACGATCCAAGTAAAGCTGATACACTTGCGTTCTATCTATTTCCACCGTGTCCTTCGCAAGTTCTTCTTTGGCCCAATCTACAGCTTTTTCTACCTCCTCCTTGGTACGGCTTAAGTACTTTAGTACCACCAATTTCAAACCACCACTTCCGGTTTTAATATAAATGTAGGGATAATGGTAAATATCGGGTGCTAAAAAGTGGCTATTTGGTGTAAAATTCC
>CAZIHS010000006.1:0-2595 GCA_964538765.1 uncultured Gammaproteobacteria bacterium
CTGCAACCAAACGGTTTGTAGGATCCATTTGCTGCCCCCCCTGCTTCACTTACCTCTTGAAACTCTACAACCACATTCCCCAGCGTCCACCCCCCCCGTTGGTCAAAACCAACAACCAGCTCTGTACCCTCACCCAACCGTAATATGTCACCAACCGTCAAAGACATCCTTTGGTCCCGTTGTAGCCTCGCTCCGTCTACAAAAGTTCCGTTTGAAGAATCATTATCGGCGACGTACAACTTTCCACCTTCCAAGGTCAAAATTGCGTGTTCCCGGGAAACGTGAACATCTCGACTCAACACTCCCCCCAAATTGTTCACTCCAGGACTTCTACCCAACACAACCGGGGCATAGGTCTTAGTTGCAGCACCAGCCGCTGCTCCGTCTCCAGCCCTGGCCATCTTCCCCTGCCACACCACCGATCCATTCCTATCAAGAAACTGCACCGTCCTATCTTTTTGATTCACTGTCACCGTCACCGCCTCATCTGCATAACCAAACGTTATGATATCCCCGCTTTTTATCTCCACCAAATCTGTCAATCTCACTCCGTTCACATATGTCCCATTAGCCGATCCCAAATCCTGAATAATCACTCTATCGCCAAAAACCTTAAGTTTTAAATGCTTCTTACTAATAGTAGGTTTATTTAACAAACCACCCATCAGCTTTTCACTTTCGTCTCCGCGGCCAAAATCAATCCCATCCGCCGGAATGTATGCCACCTCCTCTCCATCAGCCTTCGCCGCCACCACTTTGCTCTTCCTTCTTTCAACCTGTTTTTCCGCCAAATTAGCGTTAACCCCAGCCATTTCTACCAAACCGGCCTGGTCAAAAGCTATCTGAGTGGATAACACTTGAGCGTCATTTCCTCCAAATTCTGCCGGTGTCGTCACTGCTCCCCCAACATCTTCAACAACAACCGCCATGTTATCCAAATTATGGTCTTGGATCGTTGGGTCTTTTATCTTTCTCCAATGTTGAGAAACAGTTGATCTAATCACATTATTTACCGCGTCTCTGGCTATCCCCCCTGTCAGTATTTGAGCAAAACCATTTTCTGCAAAGACCCTCTCATTTTCTTTTTCATATCTGGTTGGATCCAAGGTGTCAATTATTCCGTCCGACACCAAAACTAACCGGTCACCAGACATAACATTTTCTTTACTGGTACCAACATTCAAACGATCTGACCCCAAAGCTGAAGTTATAACATTCCTATTAAGATGTACTGCCGCCTGTTCCGCCGTCAATATTCCACCCTGAAACATTTGATTCACAAGGCTATGATCAGAAGTTAATGCTTTTATCTTGCCTCCACGAACCAGATACGCCCTTGAATCACCCACCCAACCCGTCACAACTTGGTTGCCAACCACCACCGACACCACCATAGTTGAACCAAAGTTATCACCAAATCCATTCTTTCTTTTAATCTCGGATAATTCACTTCCAACCTGTCTTATAGCCCAACTAAGTCTACTCTCAACTTCATCGGCAGTTAGTGTCCGATTTGGCAGATTACTGTAATAATATTCATAAAACCTACCCACCGCGTACCTACTTGCAAAAGCCCCATCTCCACCGCCGCCGCCCATTCCATCCGCCACCACTAAAGCCCGACCAACCAACTGTGTCCAACCGTCCGGAATCGGACTACCACCTACCTCTTCATAATTAATTACATATTTACCACTACCAAGATCTTCCCTGTAGAACGAATTCAACTTTTTCCACTTCTGAGGTGTTCCCATCGAGTCCTCATTTGGTTCTTTTCGACCAATATCAGTATACTTATTCCCCTGATTAGTCGCCATTGCTATTCCACCCTCATCCGCCCCATGCGTTTTTCCCAATAGCTCAAATGCCACCGGAGGCACCGATACTGCCCCTCCCTCAACTATTCTCATCCTGCCAACCTGCTGTCTAACCAACACTTGGCGCGCGCCATTTATCTGCTCGTTAATATCTTCCTGCCACCAACCAATCATCTGATTATCAACACTGGGACCAAGTTTGGCCGCAACCAATTCGCGAGTTCTTGCTTCCACCCAATTTCCGGGCGCCAACCAATAACTAACCCTTTGGTCAACTAAGTTTTCCACCTCTACTGCAATCTGACCTCTACTCTTATGCTCCAACCCCGGTATCTCTTCAACCATTTTCGACAAAGATTGACTAATCCCACCAACCAACTCTCTCGAAATATCTTCAATCAATTCTTGCTCCCTCGCCAACACCGCTTCCTCATATTCCTGATCGGTCCGATTCCTTGGCCGCGATTCATAAAATTTAGCTCCAAGACTAGCATGACTAATTTCAAGCAAACCTCTGGGACTACGCTGAACTTTTTCAGTCACCTGTCTGCTAACCCCCAACACCTCTCCTCTTTTTTTCAACCATGCCGCCTTTTCCGCGCCCACTCCCGCTCCCCCTCTTTCTCCTTTTATTACTGTCACCACTCTGTCAACAGCCGCCACATCTCCTCCAGCCATAATTCTTGTTCCTTCAGAGGAATCGGCAGTAACATTCAAACTTGCCAAAGCTTCTTTTCTTTTCCCTGCCAGTTGAGCCAGACTCTTTATCCTTGAAATA
>CAZIHS010000006.1:2695-35635 GCA_964538765.1 uncultured Gammaproteobacteria bacterium
CAAACAACCGGGTTACATCAGCTTTCTTGTTTGCCAGTTGGGCTGCCGCCTGCCGGGCCGCCGTTTCTCCCCTTATTGCTGCCACCACCCTGTCAACAGCTGCCACATCTCCTCCAGCCATAATTCTTCTTCCATCAGTGGAATCAGCAGTAACATTCAAATTTGTCAAAGCTTCTTTTCTTTTCCCTGCCAGTTGAGCCAGACTCTTTATCCTTGAAATAACATAGGAATTAGACAACTCGGTCTGTTCTGTCTGGTTTAAATGATCTTTATCAACCTTCGCTTTTTCAGCCAGGATATCTCTATACTCTGCTTCTACCCTGACAACATTTAGCTCCAGCTCATCAGCTGTCACCCCCAAGGTCACTATTCCTCCTTTCAATGCTGCCGGTACCTTTTCCAACCTTTGGTTTAGTCCTACAATCTCTGCACTCTGTTGAGCAATATAGGTATCGACTTGTGCCACCGTTGTCATACTTGCCACCGCCCTTGTTCCTCCGGCCCCAAACAACCGGGTTACATCAGCTTTCTTGTTTGCCAGTTGGGCTGCCGCCTGCCGTTCGGCTCTGTCCAAATCTTCAGCCGCCCTTCTTGCTTCCGCTTCCCCTTCCAATCTCTGCCTGATCTCGTCTTCGATTTGTCTTAAACCAACCAGGGTGGAAGCAATATCCGCTTTTCCCTCCTCATCACCGCTAATTCCGGTAATCGCTTTTACTTTCCCCCTTTCTCTCTCTAAAGCTTTTTGAACATCTCCTCCAATTGCTTTTGCCGACCTCCCTCTTAAGTAACTTTCGGCCCCAATCAATCCCGTCATTTCACCTCCCAAAACCACTTTAGCCTCGGCTATTGCCGCCGCCTGTTCAGCTTCAGCTCTATCAACTTCAGCTTTATATCCCGATAGTTGTTCAGCAGTTATAGTGGCCAAAGCTGCTGGCCAGCTACCCGTAGACACTCCCACTCTACCTGCCTTGATTCTTAAATCACCAAACCGGTCCAATAACGATCTGTCGGTTGGTTCAAGCCCCATTGCCATTGCCAAACCAATCTCTCTTTCTACCCGTTGTTTGAAGTTAACAAGCAAGCTTGTGTTGGCTATCCCCGCCAGCTCTGTTTCTTCTTCCTGTGTCAACTGCCCTTGGTGTTGGGCCAGCCAAATATCTCTATCTCCTTTCAGTTCTTCCAAACGAGTTTTTTCAAATAAATCAGAATATTGATCCATTGTTGTAATCTCTCCGCCAACCCTTACTCCAGCTTTTTCAGCCCTGTCCTTTAGACCTGCAATCTTTTTTCCAACCGCTTCTCTTAAAATTTCCCATCTTTCTGGAGTCATGTCAGCAAGCCGAGGATTTCGGGGCAGTCCAGGAAAAGAACCAAAACCACTTGGAAAGAATTTCTTTAGACGATCAAATTCTTCTGCCAACCTTTGCCCCTCCTCTTTCATCTGCGCTACTTTTGCCTTCACCCCATCCACGTTCAATCCCATTACGTCAGTTTCTTGCACCTTCACCCCTTCTTCTTCGGCCTGAGTCAAAATTGCTGTTCTTTGTCTTCGTAAAGTATTTAATCTGGCCTTTAACAAACCAAGATTCATCACACTCCCCTTGTCTGCTTCTGCTTGTCCAAACTCCGATCTTAACTCCTCCAGTATGGCCTGTTGGGCTTGTTGAGAAGCCCTTTCATCCAAAATTTTCTGCCTCATACTTCTCACCCCGGCCACAGTTTTTGCATCACCTATCCTCTTTCCTTCAGGGGAATCAGCTGCTACTCCCAATTCTTCTAGGGCTGTCTTTTTGGCTGTTTCTAAGTCAGTCGCCTGTTCAGCCGCCCTTTGAACCTGCTGTTGTGCCGCTGCCGCCGCCTGTTCAGCCGCTACTCTCGCCCTATCCGCTCTCGCTCTTGCCAATTGTATCTCTTTTTCTATCTTTGCCTCCTCGGCTCTAACCAAGCCAGCATTTGCCAACTTCTCCAACCTGGCACGATATTTCTCACCGTCAGCCCCCAAAGTTGATATCGCCGATGCTACTGCCGCCGCCTTTTCCTGGGCCATACTCTCAATTTTTCCCTCTTCCTCTTCTACCTTCTTTTTAATGGCGGCCAAATTGGCTGGGCTCCTGTCGTTAAAATTAATTCCCAACACGCCCGCCTTCCTAGCCCTGCCCCTCAAAAGCCCAATTGCCCCATCAACATCTTCACCGGCAGCCAACCCCAGTGCATTTCTCCTCTCAACATCTAAATTAGCCCCATCAACCTTATTTTTCAATGCCCGCAAATCAGGAACACTCCACAAACCAGTCGGCGTTTTCAGCTCACCAACCGAAACCCCCAATCCACCTGCCTCGGTGATCAATTTATTAACTTGCTGATCCACCTCTTCATTGGTACCAATTTCCTCCGGCGCGATACCCAAAGCCCCCAAAACCAGTTTGTTATGAGCCGTAATTCTAGCAACACCCCATTGCCCTTGCCCAACCCCGCCGACCCCAGCTCCTGCCCCCACCGAGTCCACGCCACCACCCCCACCTTCTCCATCTCCCTCAACACCCCCCGCCAGCCCTCTCCCAGCAGCCTCAGCAACTGTATCTCTAACTGGTGGCGAACCGTCAACTGTTGTTGGCAACTTATCTGCAGTTATCACCTTCCCAAATATTTCCCCAAACTCTTCTAAATTCCTAGCCCCAAACATACTTCTTCTCTCCCCTTCGTCAACTGTTGACGCAAAAGCCAGAGAAAAAGGCTTTCTGTTTGTCTCAATATCTGCAAGCAAACCTCTTCCCGATTCGGTTTTTACCAACTCATCATACAATTCCCTTCCCACCCCATCCCCATCAGGCTTAATTTTCCCAAGCACTTCCTGGGTATATAAAACTTGTTTCTGTAAAGCCTCAAGTGGTGAAACTTCCCCGTCCTCGGCCCGCAAAAATCTTCCCTCCGGCGGATTTTGCAATTCTAAAAGCATCTTTCTTGCCAGCTCCACCACCCTAGACCCTTCAGGATTATTCAATATCGCCTCTCTCAAAGCCCTCGATCCAACCGTGTCCATCGCCACCGAAACTGCCCGATGAGTATTTTGTCTGTTCAGCTTTTCTTGAGCCTCCAGCGACAACCGTCTCAGCTCCGATTTTGGTACCACTCCATCCTCTGCTCCAACCACCAGCATATATGTTTCCTGTTTCCCCCCCCTCTTCCTATTTATTCTCGCCGCCGACTGATCCAACTGATCCCGACCGGTAGTTAAACTAATTACATCAATTCCCGGCACCGATGAATCAGCCTGAACATTTGTACCCGTGGCTCCACCCTCTCCAATAATAACGGTTTTATTAGACACCCTCGGATCATCCAATAATTTTTTTGCATAATCATAGCCAACCTCAACCGGTTGTTCCACCTCGCCTCCAGCCTTCACCTTAACCTGCATCCACCGGCCTTCTTCTGTTCTGTAAACAAACTCGTGCTCTTGGTTCAATCGGAAACTTGAATCAGCCGCCAACACCCCCACCATTTCGTCGGGAGCGACCTCCTTTCCCCCTAAAACCAGCTCAAGATTGTTTCGATTTGTGGTGGCCACCTCAGCCTTTATTACCCTTATCCTCTCCACCACCTTTGAAATTATTTCGCTTCTACTCATTCCTTCGCTCGCCACCCCCCTGATATTTTTCTGATCGATTCTCCCCTGATCACCTCTCAACCCCAAAAACTTTTCCAATACAGCGTCTGTCGTCCTGACATCCAGTCTATAAACCGACTCCATTGTTCCCATGTTTCTCCCCACCGTTCCTGTTCCCATCGAAATATTACTGTCTAGATCAGACCTGATCACTTCGATATGATCCGCCACCACCGCCTTTGAACTCTTTCCTCCAATTTTGATTGCCTCCAGGTTTGGCTCCAACCGATAGTTTTCACTCACCACCACCTCAAACACCGCCGCCGTCCTGGCATTGCTATGCTGTTGATCGGGCTGAGCCACTCCCCCTTCGGCGATTACCCCATTTTGCTTCCCACCACCCTCAACATCGCTTCTCAGGGCAAAATCACTTCCCCTGTTCATCGCCGCTCTTGCCCCATACTCATTAACCAACTCCAAAAAATCAATCGCCCTGGCCACTCCTGCCTCGTTGGTTACCCCATGTCCACCTTCAGGTTTGTCCCAAACTTTGATTATTTCATCCGCTGACAAGCCAATATTCCCCGCCAATTTTTCTGCCAGTATTTTTCTGGCATCAGAATTTAGACCGGTTTTTTCTCCCCGGCTTTCAACATACTTCCTTTTCCCGTCAGCCGTAAAACCGTCCCCGGGCCTAAGTAAATCCATTTCCCTCAACTTGTCTCTCATCACCACCACATCTTCTTTCAACCTCACCGACAAAGGCTGATCATTCCCGCTGTTTTGAATATATGATTTATTTGGATTCAAATTTAAATGGGCCTCATCAACATAAACCGACGTGTTTCTTCGCAATTTACCCAATATCACCCTGGCATTATTCAAATCATCCGGGCTACCCCCGCCATTCAATATTTTGGTTTCTAAAAACCCTACCACACTAGCCTCGGTTATCACATGCTTCGCGTTTTTTACTTTTGCAGCAATCTGGGCCAAATTGTCCAATTTGTCAATAACCACCACATCATCAATTTCGGCCAAATCCCTAAGCGGCAAACCATCAGCCCCCCTTTTGTCCGACAAAGCTCTGGCCACATCGGCAAACACCTGTCTGCTTTGCCCCTCGGCCGTAATCATTTGCCCGGTTCTTCCATAAAGTTCCTGCCCTGCCCTCATAAAAAGCGGCCCCACCACCGTTGATTTACCACCTCCCAGGGCAAATTCAACCAGCACATCTTTTCCCGCCATCGAGTCCAAAAAAGCCTTAACCTGAGCTGGCTCTACACTAAACACTCCGCCCTTTCCCGCCGCCCCGGTTCTCTGCATGTCGACCTCATGCCTTCGTATCATGTTTTCATAAACAGCGTTCACCGCGTCATTTCCCGAGTTAACCACCACATCCGGTAAATTTTCAAGCCTTGTAATTTCCTCACTTATCCTGGCCTGTTTATCGGTATCACCGGCCAGCTTTGCTTCCTCCAAATAGGCCCTCTGAACCTTTAGCGCATCCTCCAACGCCAACTGCTTTTCCACCCGCAAAAGCTCGTTCTCTTTTTGTCTAAAAGCCAACCACGCATCCGTCTCGGTTGATCTCGGCTGGCCAAATAACCCCGCCAATCCTCTTCTAGCCCTTGCCATAACACCCCCATCCTGTAGCCCAGCCAGTGCTTCCGCCTTCTTTCTAACTTCATCGGCCAAACTGACTCTTTTTGTCTCCAGTTCTTCAACAGTCTCTTCACCTCTAACTTTTGCTCTTTTTTCAAGTGCTTGTTCGTAACCGTCTGGTTTTGCCATTTCTTCAAGCTTACGAAGTCTTGCCATTGACTCCGTCTGCTCTTGATCCGAATTTGCACTATTCAAATACCTCCTTTCTTCATCAATTAACGCCTGTCTTCTTTGGTAAACGTCAACCGACGCCTCATGTTCCAAAGCCTCTGCCGCTCTAGTCGTTGCCCTCTTCAAATCGTCTTCCGCCACCCCCACTATCCTCCCCAGTCTTTGGCCCGCCTCCTCTCCTGTTCTCACTTCCACCACCGGCCTTTCACCAGTGTCGACAACTTGCCTTCTCGGTCCGGCCAATTGGGCGGCAACATTGGCCGCCACCACTTCCTCCACCGTTGCCCCTGCCACCACCCGCTCCACTTCTCGTACCGTCAACCGTCTTCCTATAGCAGTTTCGGCCCGCTCTAGCTGCCGGTTAGTCTCCTCAACCCTTACCCTCACCTCCGGGGCCACCCCCTCACCGGCAACCACCCGAACCGGCTGGTCGGGTTGAGAAGCCACCCTCACCCCTCCGGCTTCAACCGCCTGTCTTAGTAAATCACCGCCCCCCGCCCCAGCTCTTGGAGCAGCCAACAATAAAGGCGCCGCTTGGGCCGCGGCCGCACCTAGTAGATCGCTGTCTGATGCAATTACACCACTTTGGGATCTAGTCAAATCACCTCCCGCCGCATTCGCCGCCAACAATCTCTGTTCCGCTTCACCACCGCCCCCGCCGCCTCCTGGAGGCAACAACCTGGCCGGCCCGTCTCCTCCCTGCCCCTCACTATCTGCCCGCATCCTGTTCAAGTCGGCTACATCCATCTGATAAGCATGCACATCCATCAAGTTGCTCGACAACGCCATGGCACAGTCAACCGGCGTCCCGTTTGGAGTAAAACATTTCATTCCGGTGTTGGCCAAACCAAGTGTCATGTTGGCCTTATCCACCCAAAGCTCCGCCCCTTTCCACTTCATAATGATTTGTCCCACCTGGTTTGGATCGTTCATCGAACGATAAGTCCCCACCGCCACTATCCCATCAAGCGTCGTCGTCACCGCGTAAGCACCGGATACTATGCATGCCGTCCTTTGTTCATCAGTTGCCCCGGTCCAAGAACCCAAAATATCTTTACAAGAAAGCCACGCATTTACCCCTCCATAAAGCGCGTTATAACCTCTCAGCCCCGTCGACACCAGCCTCAAGCTCTGATCCCCGACAATGCTAGTCACGGCCCGCGTCCCCAATCCAAACGACACTGTCCCCACCACCGCATTCGCCACTCCCAAAGTACAGTTCAACCTTTTTTGGTCCTCAGTTAGGTTTGGATTAGCATCACTACAAGCTTGATAAGCCACATATCCGCCATAAACTGCATTCGCCCCTCTCAATGCCGACATCACCGCCACATTACCTGTCACTGCCGACAATGCCGAACTCGCCATTGGCACTGCCACTGGAGCCACCACCGGCGCCGCTGCTATAACCGCCACTCCCCCAACCACCATCGCTGCTTCCGTTAATTGCTTTTTATTGTATTCACGACACTCCAAACCTTCAGGCTCATTGGAACAGCTAACTATCCCCGCTCTCCATTCTTCATTTTTTCCATACCATTCCTGGTTGGCAAGCGCCATCCGGCTTTCCTGACAGGCCTGACCATTGGGATCATTCAAACACGAATATCCAGACGCATAACCCACCCACCCCTCCCCAACTCCTCCGGCAAAAGGATTCCTTGTCCCACCATCAGCCCCCGTCGGCAACACCATCCTTGTCGGTGTCAAAAAAACATTATCAACACATTTCCCATTCCAACATTTTTGCTCTCCACCACACCCCACAAATCTTACCGCCATATTTTCTCCGCATTCATCGTAGCCGCTTAAATCTCCCCGGCAAACTTTGCTGTTCACCAACTGGCCGTTTGGACAATACAATCTCGACACCCCCACCGTGCACCCCACTCCTTGAATACAAGCCAGCACCCCTTCGCACTTTACATACGACCACCTGCCGTCAGCCCCACACTGGTTATACCCATCCAAACCAACACAATCTTTATAGCCCACCGGTTTCCCTTCACACAAAACAGCCGTTGGTGTTGGCGTCAGGGTTGGCAGGTTTCCGGCCCGGCAGCTTCCCCCCGCCAAATCCGGTTCACACCCGTTTCGGCATTCATCCTTCATCTGCCTTGAACAGTAGGGCGTCGGTTTTGGCGTCACCGTTAGCCCCAACCCAAACCAGCTCGTATAAAACGAACTTGGGGTTGGCGTTAATGTCGGCGTTAGTGTCACTGTCGGCTCTCCCGCCCGGCGGCACACTCCTCCGTCATTGGTCGGATCACACCCGTTTCGACAGTCGTCCATCATCTGTTTTGAACAGTAAGAACCAGTCAAACAACTTTTCCCGTCAATTGCACATTTCCCATTCGGGCATTTTTCCCCCGGTTGCCAAAAATGATTAGCCCCGCAGGTCAACATTGACCCCGATTCGCATTTCTTCTGTCCCGGATAGCAACTATAAGTTGGTGTCGGCAAAATTCTTACTGGAATTGTCGGCGACAAACCCGCAACCGGAGCCACACACTGTCCCCCAAGACACTGATTACTTGCACAGGTGGTTCTCGACCAGCCGCTTCTTTCGCTATTGCACACTAAAAGCGTCTGTCCGTCAGCATCACATCTTTTTTCACCAGTATTACAGGCAAAAGTCGTCACTTGGCTTCCGCAACACACTGCCCCTACTGGGCATTTTCCAAACCCCGAAGAATACCCCGCCGCACCACAGCTCGAAATCCCATACATACAGTTTGAGCAGTTCTGAACCCACATCGGCGTAATTGTCGGCGTCACCGTCGGTGTCGATGTCGGCTTTGGAGAAGGAGTTGCAGTCGCGGTTGGTCTTCCGGGAACATATGTTGGAGTTATCGTTGGAGACGGCACAAAACAGCCATCCCCAACCGCATTACACTGCCCCCCCGGGCAAGTCGTTGGATTAACCCAGCTCAACCTGTCATCAGAACACGTACTTACCACCCCCCAGGCACACTTTTTTTGCCCGGTTGCGCAAATCGTCGTTGGTGTCCTGGTCGGCTCCCCCGGCACACACCTGTTTTGACTCTCACTACAAAAAGTATTGGCCACACAATCTTCACTGATCAACTGGCCGTTAATACAAAGAGAAACGGCATAAAGGCTGATACACTTCCTTCCCCCTTCCGGCAAACCATAACACCCCGCCGATGTTGGATTGTTGGCGATATACCCCCCGCAACACTTCATACTTCCGGCACACTGCCCCGCCGCCGTATTTTTCCCAATCGTCGAACAATTCAAACCCTCACAAGTTCCGGTGCAGGTTGAACAGGTTCGGCTGTCCAAACAACTTCTCGCCGGGCAATAGGTCCCCACCCAGCTGGCTCTATCCGAGGCGCATATCCACATCGCTCCGTCCTCACACTTCCGGTCCCCAATCTGGCACACCAAAGCCCCGGTCGGTACCACCCCCCCGCAACACACCCCCGGCGCCCCCGCCGGGCAACAGCTGAAAAAAGAGTTATACCTCCCGATATCGGCGCAATTACTCGGCCCAAAATAGCATCTTCCGGCCGGGGTCAAGGTCACCGTCGCCGTTGTTCCGGCCGGTGGCCGCACCGTCGGCCTCAAGGTCGGCGTTGGTGTTGGACAATTATTGTTGTTATCTTTCGCCGGATCATGATGCCAGCAGGCGTCGTTGCCGCAATGTTGCTCAACCCCATAAACACACCTTTTATTGGCATCACTAATTGGCGTACACTGATCACAGGTTGGCGGAGTTCCACCCTCACAAACCCCCGCCAAACATCTCTTTCCCCCGGCACAGTCATTATCAGAACTACACCCCGAAATACTCTTACAACACCCGTTTTCATATACCTCCCAACCACAGCACATCGCCGGGTTTCCGCATCCCCCGCCCTGGCCAAACGCGCAATGCATTAAAGGTGTCGGCGTCACCGTCGTCATCGGGCGGTCTGTCGGTGTATTTTCCGGCCGGCTGGTCGGCGTGTTTACCGGCCTGCTGGTTGGCACCGGCGTATTGGTTGGAACTGGCCGGCTGGTGGGAATTGGGCTTGGCGCCCTTGTCGCCGTTGGAGGACAGTTATAACGACACGTCCTTGGCACACCCGAACAACTTAAAGCCACACACCCCGATTTTGAACAATCTCCAACTGTAACACACTCATCACTACTCGCCAAATTTCTTTTATCCTGATTTTGGTTAACTACCACCATTCCCGCCGGCAACATCACCGCCAGCAGTAAAAGAGCTACAAGAACCGGAATCTGTAAAAATCCGTTTTTCACCTATATCATCACCAAACTCTAAACGTTATCGTCACTTTTTTAACCACCTCTATCATCATCAGCCCCCCATCCCAATAGGCCGACGTCACTAAAGGCTCGTCAATCACCGATTTCACCCCAAAAGCTATCTTACCTATTCCAGATGCCAAAACACCAGCTTTCTCACCGGCTTTTTGCCGGGCCAAAGCCATCAATTCAGCCTCGGTCTTTGACCCCTGACCCAACCCAAACTCCACCCCCGACACCGTCACCGCCCCCGCCTGAAACAGTTTTCTTGTCACTTCGTTGACCTTATCGACCTCGCCGCTTTTAAGGCTTATCGCCTGAGCCAGCAAATATTTCCCACCCGGTTGAGGTGTCAATTGAAACATCCCTCTTCTCACTTCCCAGCCCGGACCCACCGCCATCGTTAATCTGGCTATTCCTGCTTCTACCGTTTTATACAAATCATCATTAACATCCCCCGATTCCACCACTGTTGCCACCAGCGATACCGTCTCAGGTTTAATTTTAATTCTGCCCTCACCAGCCACCGTCACCTCTCCCGGCCAACGCCACAAAAATAAACCGGCCAAAATTATAACCAAAAACCATTTTATTCTTGTAAATTCCATTTTAAATAAAACTCGTAACACTATCAGCCTACTATAATAGAGACAGATGGGTAAATATGATCATCTATATCAACTAATCCTATAGCCAGTTGATGCTCAAAAGTTATGACAACAAATCCTTAAATACTTATTCAACCTTCCGTAAATTTTCCTGATCAAATATAAAAGTCAAAGCCACGGCCGCGGCATCTGCCGCATGACTGGGTTTAATCTCTTCGCTCCTCTCCAAGAAAACTCCCACCATCTTTTCCACCTGGTCTTTATCTCCCCTTCCCGCCCCGGTTAAAGCCATTTTTATCTGCAAGGGGGTATAGCCAAAGCCTACCTTATCATTCTCTTCTATCAACAACTCTATCACCCCCACCGTCATCGCCACCCCAATTGCCGATCTCACATTTTTCGCAAAATATATCATTTCATAAGCCACCGCCTCCACCCCGTATTTTTCTACCACCTCAACCAATCTGCTTTTAATTTTAAAAAGTCTTCTGCCAACCTTTTCCCCTTTTTTTGTCTCCACCACCCCAAAGTCAACCAAAACATATTTATCTTCCCTCTTTTCCACCACCGCCCAACCGGTATTTGCCACCCCCGGGTCAATCCCCAGCACCACCTTATCAGCCATATCCCACTCTAGTCTTTTTCTTCATCCTTTTCCAGCCCTCCGTCCTCTTAACTTATAGGCTTTAATATTTTATATTCACTTATCCACCATAACAACCCATATATAAAAAATAGAAGATTATATAATATATATAAGCCTTATTTAAGGCATTATCGTTACAGGTATATAATATACACATGACCTCAAAAAACACCCTGTTTGCCGACCTCACTGCCCGTTTTCCCAACCTTAAAATTTACCAAAACCACCCTCTCGCCCCCTACACCACCCTCAAAATCGGCGGCCCGGCCGACCTGTTTATCATCACCACCACTTCTGACGAATTTCAACAGACCTTAGAGTATTTGTCCCCAATTTCTCCATCAGAAATTACCGTTCTTGGCAACGGCTCCAACGTCCTGATTTCCGATTTAGGCATTCGCGGCCTGGTTATAAAAAACTCCGGCCAGTCAATTAAAATAATTGGCCAAAGCGCGGTCAGGGCAGATTATGCGCCTCCGGTTTCCACCCAGCGTCATGAAGACGACCCTTCTCAATATCTTAATTTCACCAAAATCGATTATGACGAATCAAACTCTCCCCAAATTCAGGTAAACATTTCGTCAGGCACCAATCTTTCTTATGCCATCAATTACCTTTTAGACAGCGGTATCACCGGCCTCCAATGGTTTGCCTACATTCCCGGCACCATCGGCGGCGCCATCTGGTACAACCTTCACGGCGGCAACTACCACATCCACCAATATCTCAACACCGTCACCTATTTAAACCTATCTTCGGGCAAAACTATCACCGTTAAATCCTCTCAGCTAAGTTGGGAATACGACCGTTCCGAATTCCAAAACCATCCCGACTGGATAATTCTTTCTGCCGTTTTTAACCTTTATCAAGGAGACGCCAGCCGCGCCAAAAAAACCGCTCAAGCCTGGATTGCTCAAAAATCAAAAGTCCAGCCCATGAACTCTGCCGGCTCGGTTTTTCAAAATCCAACTCTCGACCAGTGTCTTCCCATTTGGGGAGAACAAAAATCAACCGGATGGATCATCGACCAGGTTCTGGGTCTTAAAGGTTACCAGGTTGGCGATGCCGCAATCGGCCCCCAGCACGCCAACATTTTTACCAATCTTGGCCAAGCCACCGCCAAAGACTATTTAGCCCTGATTTCCAAGGTTCAATCCGAAGCCAAGTCCAAGCTAAGTTTAGATCTAAAGCTGGAAGTAAAACTATTGGGAGAGTTCGACATCAATAACTAGTCAAAATGCTAGCCAACAACCTTTTTGTTGCTGTTATCAAGAATAAATTGGAGATCACCACCTCATAGTAACGGGCCTCGATAATTCTGAATGAGAAATTGTTATTCCTCTTCCCCCCCCAGCTGCCGGCCACACCAAAACCTGACTATCAGCTGGTTTATCATCACCATCCCCAGGCTTCGGAATGATATCGCAATCACCAGCCGCAACTCGCATCAATACACCATCCCCACCATCAAAATAATAAACCGAAAACGACGAACCTTTTGTCGCCCCACACACTTGATCTGGAAACTGACCAACTAGCTCCACCACCGCTTCCGGCGATGCCTCTGGGCTAACTCCTATTTTAATTTGCACAATACCAGGCGGAATTTCTATTCCCGAAGGGAATCCGACAAAAACACCGTTTCTAATAACAACTACTACCGTTCTCGATGACTCACCTTCAACCGGTCTTAGCAGCGCGCCAGGTAAAGAACCCTCTCCACCAAACACAGTTTCGTCTGCCCCAAATACAACCGGCACGGCCACTTTGGGTATCACACAAATCGTAACCTGATCCTTTCCACCCGAAACCGAGCAAACAACATTCTCCTCAGGTATTTGAATACTTTCGCCAGAGCCCAAATCTTCAGCCGATTTGGGCGTCGCAACCGGCGTACCCCCGGAATCTGGTTTTGGTGGTTCAACCGCCAAAACCGTAGCTGCCGGCCTCGCCTCGGGAGTGCCTGTCCCCCCAGCCGTAGTGCATCCTGTCGTCGCCGCTCCAACCACCGCGGCCACCAAAAATATACGAACTAACCTCTCACTAAGTCTTTTCATAATATGACCTATATTATACATGATCAAGACATCGTGTCCATACGCATAATCTACACACCTAGACCCTTCTCCCTTCCACTTCTGCTACAATTTCAACCATACTACCCTACACCACCCGCATCATTGGTTCGGGCCTACCAATTTTGGTCATTCCCGGCTGGCTCTCGTCACTCGACACCTTTCCCTATCAAAAAGTTCTTCAAAAATACCCCGGCTTTCTCTCAAATCACTCTCTCCATTTTGTTCATTTCTCAAACTTTGGCCGCTCCCCCGTCTCCCCCCAACCCCAGGCCATCAACAACTATCTTGACCAAATCAAAACCTGGCAGCAGCAGCAAAATACCACCATTTTCCCCATCATCAGCCACTCCGCCGGCTCTCGGCTGGCAGCCACTTTTGCGTCTCACTACCCAAAAAACGTTCTTTGTTTGGCCCTGGTTTCCCCCGGCGGCCTTACCCGCCAAAAAGCCAGTCAAACTCAAATCAGTCGGGCCCACTACTATTTTTCAAAATTCCGCCCCTCCTCCTCTGAAAAATTAATCCTCCAAACCACCTTCAAAAATCTCTACAATCTTTACCTAAAAAATGACCTCAAAAAAATCAGCTGTCCCACTAAAATTTTTTGGGGGGCCGCTGACCGCACCATTCCCGCCAAAAGATTAAAAAGATTCCAACGATTTCTTCCTCAGGTCAAATTTACCCTTTACCCACGCTTCGGCCACATGCTTCTCCAAAAACCCGAAGTTTTTGGAGACATTTTTGAATTTATCCACCTTTATTCCCATCCAAATGTCTAACCTCCTCTACCAATATCAGCGCCACTACCTTCGCCTCTCCGATTCCAAAAGCCCTCTCCGCCGGCTCTACCTTCTCCCCCTTTCTGCCACCACTCTCAAAAAATATCAGCACCAGTTTATCATCCTAACCGAAGCATTTATCAAGCTCGGCCAACATATAGTTGAACACCAACCCCAACTTCTCCCTTCATTTGGTCTTTCCCACCTGAACCTTCCTGCCCTCAAAAAGCGCCACCCCCAATCTTGGTTTCAGTATGCCCGCATCGACACCATTCTCACCCAAAACGGCTTTAAAGTACTGGAACTAAATGCCCGTCGGCCCCAAATGTATGAAGACACCGACTGGTTTAACCTGGCCCTGTCCCGCCCCCACCCGCCGCTTCTTACCAGCCAGCTAATTGTCAAATCCATCTTCGACTCTTATCGGTTAAACCATCCCCACCCCCCCCAAACCATCGTCTTATTTTCCAATTTCACCAAACCCGGTTTCCCCTTCAGCTTTATCAGTCTGCTAAAAAACGAACCGCAAAAGCTTTTTGTTTTTTCAAAAACAAACATTAACCTTTTTTATCGCCACCTTCACCAAACTAAAAATATCCTTTACTACAAAAAACACAAAGTCGACCTCATCATCGATCAAATGCTTGGTGGCTCCGGTTCCTGCCTTTGGAACCGCGGTCAATTTTGCCATCCCGACCTTGAAAACGCTTATTCCCACCAAAACCTTGAAATCTCCTCTTCTCCTTTTACTCATTTAATTGGCTCCAAACTTTGTCTGTCGCTTATCCAAAATCCCCAAATTCAATCCAAGTTAAATCTAACCGCCAGCCAACTCGATGCCATCAAAACCATCCCCCTCACTTTTCAGCCAAAAGATTTTTTTCAATCGCACCATCATCCCCAAGATTTTCTAATTAAAAAAATTAAAACCGGCCAGGGGTTGGGAGTTTTCCCCGCCAGCCAATCCAGCCGCCCCGTCCCATTTTCTATTATCCAGCAAAAAGTCACCCCCTCTCCTCAACCCGTCACCCCCCTAAGTTCGTCTCCTCCCTTTTCAATCATCAATCCTGCCAAATCAGTTTTGGCCATGGCCACCCTAGAGCCGTTTCTAATTAACCAGCCTCAAACCGGCAAAATCATTTTAACCAGCTACTCTTCCCGGGCCATACCAATCGACAACTACACCCCCGCCTCGCGCTTCAACCCGGCCAAAAACCGCCCTGAAATATGGTTTGGCCTTCCCCTATCTTCTTTCGTCTTGTGAGGCATCACTGCAAAACTGAATTCTCCCACAAAATGTCAACAAACTAGTTATGTCCACCCAACTTCTCCCCATCGCCTTGTCAAAATTCTGCTCCGGTGCCGCTTTCGGCAAACCCTGGTTTTGAGCAAGCCTTAATGCAAACTCTGTTGCGGTTTCATCCAACCTTGGCAGTAGTCTTAAAATATCTCTCACAGCTCCATTTTCACTTTCCAGCAAACCTCATGCATGACACCAACCTCTCAACATCCTCACATATTTCCCGGCACCAACCCCACCCAATACCCCCCATCTTCCGAAGAATGATTTGGAAAAACCAAAACTTCTGGTGGAAAAGGTCGATATCTCACCAAGCCCTTCTGAAACATCTCTGCCATTTTCATGCCATCGGGTGCCACATGCCCACCTTCCACCTCCATCGACAACTGACTCAACTGGACCCCCACATGATAATTCATAACCCCTTCCATATCCAAACCGGAATAACCAAAAACAAACCCCTGAAAATCAATCACTGGCTCCCCCCGAGGCGCGCAACTTAATACCCAGCCATAAGCCGAAAGCCTGTCCTGCTTTGTCGCCACCGGAACAAACAAATAAAACACATCTTGTGCCCCCTTTCCATTGTCTTTTCTGGCCACCACCGCCCCCGTATAACCCAATACAATTCGACTCAAAGAAGGATCCAATCCCCCGTAAACAGCCGATACAAAATCAGCCGCGTTCGAATCAACCTCATATCGCGACAATAGTTTATTCAAGGCTTCAACCGAAGACGTATCATAATCTTCCACCCCCGCATATTCTCTCAAAACTTTCCTCATTTCGTCAGTATACTGATCCCCAACCAGTGCAAGCGTGTCCACTGCCACCCCCGGCACACCAACAATCACCAATTTTGATAATTTGTTATTTATGTTTGCCCTCAAAAAAGCCGCTAATTCCTTTGTTAATCCAATTAGTTGACTACCTTCCCCCGCCTGCACAATCGTCACTCCTGCTGCTGCTAACTCTTCCCCAGTTACCAAGCTCTTTTGATCAACTGTAGTTTGATCATCATACTCATCTGCTCGGGCCCACCTTTGGCCAGCCGGTATCACCCGCGACTGCCGCTTCCCGGTTGAATTTGCCTCGTCTCTTAATTTCTCGGCTTGCTGGCGAATATCAACTACACCTTCACTGCCCGTTTCCACCGCCACCGGCGAACTGTCAACATACAAAACATAAGCTGTCATTTCCAGGCTACCATTTTGCACCACCCTAATGTTCGCCCCGGGATAGTCTTTCCTATACTTATCCAAGTCAAAACTTGAACCACGCAACTCCTCCTGCTTTTCTTTCGCGCTTTTTGTCGGTACAGCCGTTACCACCCCCGCTGCTTCGGCAGTCGCCTGGGCATCAGCCAAAGTTGAGTGTTCCTCCGCCGGCCTGGTTGGTATTAGAGTTTTTGTTGCTGTTGGCGTTGACCCCGGTGTTGCCGTCGGCGACAAAGTGGCCACCACCAAATGTTTCGAACCATCAGGAGTGATTTCCGCCAAACTTCCTGACTCCCCGGCCTGGCCCGGTTCTACAAGATGCCTGTATGCCTCATATCCACCAACGCCAAGAGCCGCAAAAAGCGCGGCTGCCCCCGCGGTCAAACCTATTTTTTTGATTATCTCGCCATTATCACACCCGGCCGGTCTTCGGCCACCATAAACCGGCCTCAGTCTGTTTACAGCCGCCGGTCCATTGACCTTTCTCGAAAGTCTATCCATTATCACCTGCCTTTCCGTCCTGCCGGTCAAAAGCCCAGCCATTTTGTCAACAATACCCATTATTTTTCCTCCACCAAACTAATATCAAACCCCCGCCTGTATTCTTCCAACCACTCCCGTCTTTTTATCTCAAAATTTGGCTCATATAAAGCCACTAAGTCAAAAACCTCTTGCGGGTTTTTAACCTCTTTGGCCCTGGCTTCCACCTCAAGATACTCATCTTCCGGCAACTCTTCCAAAAACCGAACAAGAAGATAATAAGCCATATGTTGCCACAATTTCGGCAATATTTTCTTCTGCTCTGCCCGATCCAACCCCCTTAGGTTTAAAAACACAATTGGGTCAAAAGTAATTGTATTCATTAGCGTTATTTAACAATGACTCTATCAGAACTTATCGGGTTGAAAAACCAAATACCCAACAGAAGCCGTGGCAAGCGCAGCCACAGGTGTTACGCACACTAACTGTGGTTCACCCGTAATCAATGCCACAGCAGTAGAGGTGACAAGAGCCGATAGAAAGGCCCTCGCCACAATAGAACAACCCGTAGGTGTACGACGCCTTGGTTCAACTCCACTCTGCACACCCAATCCATGTCCACCACCATCCGCCACATAGCCAGTCCCACAATAAGCGCACCGGCCGCTTGCGCCCGGAGCGCCGCAGTTTACACAGCTATCTGTCTTTCTTTCTGGTGTCATAATATTTTCCAAGACTAATAATAAACAGTATTATCCTATAACATCATCGCCTTTTCAGGACTATTATCAGACAAACAGCGTACACTATTATTCTTTTAACCTCGCCTGGTATGCCACAATTTTACCCTTCAAAATTTCCTGTTGATTTTTATCTAATTTTTCAATAAAGGGCTTTATGGCATCGGCAACTCGCTCATCACCAAAACCATCCGGCGAAGACAATCCTAAAGCCTCTGTTACCCACCCCAGCTCCCTTTCCCTCATTTCTTTCAACCTCCGATCGTCTCTGGAAAACAAATCTGGTTCCAACACCCTGTCCATCACCGCTCGTGCAAAACCAGCCGCATATGCCCTTGCCCCATCTATCAATAAATATTGGACTTTTTCCAGCTGTTCTCCCTCCAAACTCCGGACTTTGGCCAACAGTCTAAACCCTGTCGATTCATCACTCTCCGGGTCAGCCAAACCGTTTATAACCCTCCCCACCACCTCCAACAATCTCTCCGGCGTTCTAATCCAGGGCCCCTTCACAATTTGAGGATTCTCTTGTGGCACAATTCCCCCCCCCACTAACTCCATTCTAACGAAGTCGGCCGATCCGGGTCTCTCATTTTGTACCCACCTGTTACCAACCATGGTCTGCCCATACCC
The DNA here is from genome assembly GCA_964538765.1 of uncultured Gammaproteobacteria bacterium. Lineage (GTDB taxonomy): Bacteria > Patescibacteriota > Microgenomatia > UBA12405 > UBA12405 > CAZIHS01. The sequence continues at coordinate 20,895 of CAZIHS010000006.1, forward strand.
GGTCACCTTCACCCCCGCATTTCTCCCACCATTCCAAGCAATATCCCACAATCTCTCTCTTTCTGCCTCCCACTTATCAATTTTTCTTTGTCTTTCCAAGGCCACCCTTTCTTCAGCAAGCCTTTCTTGCTCTGCCTCATATGCTTCCCTGGTTAATTCTTTTAGTTCCTCTACCAGCTTCACCTGGGGACCTTCACTTTCTCTTGTTTCCGAAATCAAAGCATAATAAATATTTATTGCCGAACGTCCGCTTTCTGCCACCCTTCTCTTAACTTTTTCAGCAACATCAGGATCGTGCAAAAACCCCAATATTCTTGCTACATAAAAACCAAAAAACGTATTTTCATCGCCATCCAACTCCAAAGCCTTATCAACCACTCCCATTGCCAAAGCTGTCGCCTCCACCTGTCTTTTGGTAAAAGCATCTCGCTCCCCCCTAGCTCTTGTCACTTCCGTCGGGTTACGTCTATCCCCCGAAAACGGTGTAAATCTATCCAAACCATGAGTAACACAAGTATCATATATCGACTGCCGTAATGTATCCCTATCCCTGGCCACCGTCACTCCACCCCAGGGATACGTGTTGTCATCAAGCCCTGCCTCGGCAATTACACCCCTCACCGATCCACCATTCAGTACCACCCCATAAACGGCCCTTCCAACTTCCAACGATTTTAGGCTCTTTCTGGCCTCAGCCGTCACTCCCAAATACCAGTCTGGCTTGGAAACATCAAGCACCGCCAAATTTCTAGCCATGTCACTTTGCCCCGACTGGTCTAAGTTTCTCCCAGCAGATTTACCAAACAAATTACCAATATCAAATTTAGACATAGTATTTATAAAACCTTAATCAAATTTACTCTCAATACACCAAATATGATCCTATATAATTTATTCCTTTTCAGGACATTTGAAAGACAAATCATCGCCAACGCCGCCCCACAATCAACCCAAGCCCCCGTCTACTCCAAAAAAGACTCCCTCAACCAAGCCCTAAAAGGCTCCTTTTTATCCTCGGGCAACACCGAATTTACAAGTGTAATAATCTCAATACAAAGTGCCGAAATCTCCCCAGCTACCTTATTTTCAAAAAGTTCTTTTCCAACTATCCTTTCAATATTTTGAAACATCGATACTGCTTCCTTTTCACCGGCTTGTTCACCGTCAATATTTTGCAACAGTTTTACCAACTCCTCTTTTTGACCCTGACTTAAAGTTTCATCACCCAATATGCCCACCAAAATATTTCTAAAATACTTTGCCATAATCTCTTTCACCATTCTCCCCCGCTCCTCTTTATCACCAGTCGCCAAATCCAACAGCAACTTCACCAACATTCCCAGGGAAATAAGTATATTTTGGCTATTTTTCTCCATATTATTCTGTTTGTCTAAATCCCTCCTCGCTTCTCAACCAATCCCCCACATCTCTTTTAGCTTTCGCCAGCACCACCCTGTCTCCAATTGCCCTTAGCGATTCCAAAACACCCCAACTCACTTCATCCGCAACAACCCAAGACACAAACACCACAGGAGCCACTAAAGCGGTTCCAAAAGCCGCCGCCTCAAGCGCAATATTAACATCACCTTTTGCTAAATTTCCTGCAACCCCCAAACATGTAACTCCCACCAGCAATCCAAGTGGCCCAACGATAGAAAGAGTTAAAGACGCATTATAAAACACAGATTCAACTACACCCAATTGCCTAGTACTTGGAGGATACCAATGTGAATCAAATACTCTGGCCCTTAGCGCCGATTCAATCCTGCCCCTTCCACCTTCGTCACCCACTCCCTCAAGGAGGTCTGCCGTTAACCCACCAAGCATCGCCTCTCTAGAACCACGCTCGGGAACCCACGACTTGGACTCACCACAGATACTCATCCGCGGATCAGTCTTTGGATTAGGTGAAGCACGGTCTATACCACTGATTTTCTTTCCCCCAACGGGCACTTCAACGGTAACGGCCGCGCCCAAACCTAAACCTAACTCTTTTTTACCATGTTTACATTTGTCTCCCAAAATAGAAAAGACAACCCGGGGTGGGTCATCGTCGTCTCTAACTGTCAATACATATCCTCGAGTAGCCCACCCTTGTGCCATATCTCCTTCGCGTTGACTAGATCTTTCATAAACCACCGCCAACGACTCTCCCACCCCTTCCCTTCTGTAGAACAGCCGCCTCAGGCCAAGATCTTCCCTTTTAAACTCACCAGCACCCCCAAACGGAACAAGACCCTCACCCCCGTCTCTTTCTATTTGGCCTGCAATAAGATCCGACAAATCACTCAAAACCGGTTCTGCGCCCTGAATTGCCATTCCCCCAGTGCTTTCAGATAGAAAATTCCAACCCTTCCCAACCGACGCCACCATCCTTTCACTGGAAGTCAAATCACGTCCCAAGTCAGTATGGAAAGGAAGAATTCTGCATGGTTTTCGTAGAACAACAACAGGCGACACGTCAACAACATTCACACAATCAACTTCTTTCATAGTTTCATTAATAATTAACCAATTTCCAATACTCAAGCGCTCTATCTTGAAAAATCACTCCCGCCTCAAGACGCCATAGATCGTCTCTTGAAAAGATATACCCTTGTAAACCCTCTTCCCCCGCCACTTCAATCAGCAATCCCTTTTCAGTCTGCCGCACCCCATGCATGCTATTGGGAGGCACCGGAAGGTGGGTAATTTTCTTTTCTCCATCATCTCCCATCCTAACCACCGCCAAAGACTTGGTAAAATAACCATCTCTCAAGCTAGAATCTTCACTTTTGCCCTCATAACCACCCACAAAAGCTACCACAAACCCTTCGTCTCCCAACACCCCAACCAGCTCGGCCCACCTCGCCCCGGTGCGATCACGCCTCAAAGAATCACTTCCGGTCAGCCCGTCTTCAGCCATAACCCACATAGCTTGATTCGAAAATGGCTGCACCACCAAAACCCCAGATTGGTCATAAAGAACCGAGCGACTAAAAGGCACGTCCCCATACGAATCGCCCTTCAGATTGGTAAGTCTCACGCAACATCTCGCACTCATCGCCACCGTCATGGCATCTTTGCTTACCGCCACCACCGGTTCTCTTTGCTGTCCCGACCACAAACCAAACACAAAAAAAGGTTTACCCACTGTTGCAAAGTTACCGATCTCACTTTCCCGCCCCAAACTTCTAAGCCACTCATCTTCTCTTTTTTCTCTGTCAGCAAAAAATTTCAAAGCCGCCTCCTCAATCGCCCTCACCTCCGACAAATTCCTTGAAAACCGCCGATCATAGGCTCCCCACTCGCTTGTATCTCTACCCGGAGCAATTGACACCCTCACCCCAAAACATGAATCTTCAAAAAATGGATTACTGTTATCATTAGTCGGCTCAATCAAAACCGGTATCGACATCTTTTCGTCACCTGCAAACACCACCCTGGCCCGATCCTGCACTGCCAAAAGCCACGGCCTGTTGGTAACCCCCATTTCCTCACGGGCCACCAATATCCTAGTTGTAACCGCACTCCTTTTCATTTCTACCAAATTTCCCATACTCATTGCCCCATCACCCCAAATCCCGTCTGGAATTCCAAGCCTAGAAAGTGGCTGAAATCTAGACCAGGCAGTAAGCCAGCGTCCATCAGGCGACATTGCAAAATCACTACCAATCCCATAGGCATTACCTGGAAAAACCGCCGTTCCGTTAAATATCATTTCTCCGCCTTTTGTGGCCACAACATATACGCCAGCCTCATGGTGTCTCACCCTTCTTTCCCCGGTTGACACCGCAACTCTATTTCCCGACACACCAACCGCCCCGCTAAATCTCAACATTTCCATTTTTACTTCGTCAGTTTCGGCAAGCGGCAATTCATCCCAGCTAACCATTCCGTGTTGAAAAACCTTTTTTTCAACCGCATCCACTCCCTGCTTTATCCCAGCCCGTCTCACTAACTCCTCAGCCGTTAACAAGACCACGGCCTTAGCACCTAAACCCAACGCCTCTCTTCTTGAATATCCTTTTGGCATTACTGTTCTAAATTTCTAATGCCAAATTATCCTATAGCATTTACCTATTGTCAGGACTATTGTCGGACAATCGAAAGACAACTCAAGCCCTCAACACTTCCAAAAAAAGACTGTCAAAATTATTCGCCCACCCAATCGTTTGCTCCCTTAGGCTATCCCAATTCCCAAGATAATCCCTCATCAGTTCCTCTAAAGTATATTCAGCCCCCTCTCTTGGAGATATCAAAAAAGGGCAGGTGGAAAAATGGGCCACCAAATCAGCTATATGTAAAATCCTATTATCACTCATGCCAGGCATGTCTAAAAATGTTACCTCGGGTCGGTTTCCACCCTCAAAAATTTTTAGCATCCTTTCCAACCTTTCCCTAACCGTCACCAAACGTCTCTCTTTTCCGTTGCTTTCCTGCCTGCACTCTTCAACAACTTCCAAACACTTTGCCAAATCTTCAGCCCGAACCCCCCTTTCAATCATTTTTGATAAATACTCTTCGGCTCCAGCCTCATCAAACAACGCCATATTAACCACCGGGCACCCTTCCTTTAATGCAATCAAGGCCGTCAATGTCGATTTACCCATATGCGGCTGTCCACATATCGCCACCAGAGCCGGTATTTCTGCATCTTCCAATCCCTCCCCATCATACTTACTCAAATCTCTATCACCAGCTTCAAAAGTTAAATAAGTTGCCAAAAGCGGCGGTAATTTTAAAACCTCAATACAGTAAACCAGCCTTTGTCTCTGGTCCTCACTTAATTGTCCGTTTTCTATACCCGTTTCTTCAATTCCCAAAGCCAGAAAATCATCTTTACCATACACCCTGGGAATATGAATCAACCTACCGTCCGCATCTGGTGCGGTCAGTATATCCACCCACATAGGTTTCCAACCAACCAAAACTACCCCCAACCCATAAACAGGGAAAGTCGAAACTTTTTCTAAATCATAAGGCACCGGTCTGCCGCCCTTATCATCCTTCATCCCCTTATCAACTTATACCCAACCCTTACTACTGTTTCTACTCTATAGTACTGCAATTTCTTGCCCAGTCTCCTCATCGCCTTATTAATCGCCTGATCCGAAAATTTATCATACCTCCCCTCCCCCCATTTTATTTCCGACACCTCTTCCTTGGTTATCCGCCCCGCGTTAGAAACCATCTTTTCAATAATCTTTTTCTCCTCCGGGGTCAACCGGGCCGCCGACTTCTTCCCATCTTCACTAAAACCCAAATCAAAATCAACCTGGATGTTTATCCCCCTGCCACCCTCTCCCTTCCAGTTTGATAATAACCAGCTAACAAACACGCCTTTCTTTTTTATACCCAACTTTTCCAAAATTTCCTCACTCGTACTTCTGCAAACCCCCACCACCTCCTCAACCATCCTGGCCAAACCTTCATCATTCACCAATTTGTCTATTTTCCAGTCCAGTTTTTCACTATTAATTAAAAAGTACTTATATATTTTGGCTATTCCTCCGCTCACCTCATACAGGCGTTTCTTTATCTTCTCATCCACCACCATTCCCCTTTCATCAATCAATGCTTCAGCATCGCGGCTATCCAAAACCCCGACATAAAACCTTTCGTAAGTGTGTGTTGCTAAATAACTGCCATCCTTCACCAGGCTCGGCCGACTAATCACCAGGACCATCTTTTGATCCAATTTCGCCCCCATCATCATTTTCTCGACCTTTGCCAAATCAAAGTTTTTACCCAAATCAACGATGTTTAAATCCTCCCACTTTCCCCCATAATCATAATCTGAAATATACGCCACCCGATTACCCAGCTTTTCACACCTTTCAACATAGGCCTTCAGCAAATGACTTGTTCCCACCCCAGGCACCGTCACCACCAACAAGTTTGACTTCATTTTCCGGTGTTTTTCCAAAACCTCCTCTAGTTCCCGATACGCCCTTTGACTATAAACATCCACAGTTCTAATTTAGCACAAATTTATCTGTTTTTACCCTTCACCCCCCAAGCTTCCTACTTCCCTTTCACCACTCTTCCGGCAAACTCAACCAACTTGATCTGTCTTCTCCACCTTTTTGGTTCCATCAGCAAACTAAACAACCATTCCAATCCCACTTTTCTCATCCAAACCGGTGCCCGCCTAAGTTCACCGCTGAAATAATCGAAACTCCTTCCCACCCCCATCGCCACCCCAAAATCAACCCTGCCTTTATTTTTCCAAATCCACTCCTCCTGTTTTTTCATTCCCAAAGCCACCAATAAAATATCCGGCCTAAATTCAGCTATTTTTTGCCTCACTTCCTCCTCACTCACCTCTGGTTCCCCTGGGCAAAACGCATAAATGAGTTTTTTATTCAATCTCTTTTTCACAATACCGGCTAAATACTTCCCGGTTTTTTCAGCCCTATCGGCCCAACCTCCCAAAAAATACACTCTCCGCCCTTTTTCTCCTGCCGCTATGCTCAAACTCTCCATCAAATCCGCCCCCGACACCCTGTTGCCTCCAACTTTACCCGCCAAAACTTCAAGCCCCATCTTGATACCCCACCACCACCTCGTTCCACCTTTTTCCCGCCATTTTTCTTCCACTTTTTTCGCCCAAAGCAACCCCACCCCATCAACCACTCTCAAATCAAAACCCTTCAATATTGCCCAAAAGTCGGCATCGGCCAATGCCGCCATCACAAATTCCGGGTTAACTGTTGCCACCATCTTCTGTCTTTGCCCGTTTTCTAACCAACCTGCCACCACTCTAACCACCCCATTTATATCGCCACCAAACAAATCAAGCCCCCACCTCTCCCAATATTCGCTTTTAGATACCACCCCCTATTTTAAACCAAAACCCGACTTCCTATTTAAGCGCCCTTTCATAAGCATCTAAATTTTCCAGCACCATTCCCGCCCCCTTAATCACACTAAGATCAGGCTCAATTGCCACATGAGCCGCCACCCCAATTTCCCTGGTCAAAAGCAAATTGAGGTTTTTTAAAAGCGCCCCGCCACCAGTAAGCACCATTCCTTTATCCATCACATCGGCCACCAGTTCGGGTCTGGTCACTTCTAAAGTCTGTTTAATCGTCCCAACCACCACATCTAAAACCGGCCTGATCGCTTCATAAATCATATCCGAATCAATAGTTATTGTTTTCGGCAACCCATAAATCGTATCCCTGCCGCTTATGTCCATGGTTTCCGGTCTTTTAAGTTTAATCGCACTTCCCAAACTCAATTTTATTACTTCGGCGGTTTGAATCCCAATCACCAAATTGAATTTTTTTTTCAAATACAGCTCAATCGCCTCATCCAAACTATCACCGGCCGTCTTCACGCTCCTGTTAATTACCACTCCGCCAAGCGATATCACCGCCACCTCAGTCATTCCCCCGCCAATGTTAACCAGCAAATTACCCTCGGCTTCCGCCACCGGAATTTTTGCCCCAATCGCCGCCGCCAAAGTCTGATCAATCAGGTGTACCCTTCTTGCCCCGGCCGACAACACTGCGTCCGACACCGCCCTTTGCTCAACCTGGGTTGCTCCCCCGGGCACCGCCACCACCATCTCAGGCCCAATTGGCCACCATGGCCCCATCACCTGCCTAAAAAACGCCTTTATCATTGCCTGGGTAACCTCATAATCCGAAATCACCCCTTGAGCCATCGGCTTTACCACCTCAATATATTCAGGGGTTTTTCCAATCATCTTTTTAACGTCATTTCCCACCGCCAGCACCTTGCCATCATCAACACTCACCGCCACCAGGCTTGGCTCTGAAAATATCACCCCCTCTCCCGATTCCCACACCAAAAAATTATTGGTCCCCAAATCAACAGCCAACTTCCGAAACAATTTCATTTTCCTATTCTAGCCTGTTTCCACCAGAATTTACCCACCAAAAATCAATTAGAATTGATACCTATTCTAACCGGAACAACAAGGCACGTAACAACCGGTTTCACGATCAAATCTTGTTCGCCCACAAAAGGCAGGATGACCGGCCCTTCCAACACAGTCTTTGCAAGGCCACGAGCCACCCACGTTGTTCTACACCCTCTCCCCAATCCCCACAAGTGTTAAACTGATTTGTGCCCACCAGCCCATACAAAAGCCTCTTTTACCTCATTTCCACCTTTCTTCTTGTCTCCATCACTACTCTTCTAATTATCCTTTTCGCCCAGGGCTATCGCCTCGAGCTCAACCGCTCCCAGGTCCCCACCATCACCCTCACCGGTCTAATTTCCGCCACCAGTCAACCAAAATCCGCTCTTGTCTACCTCAATGATCTGCTCGTTACCGCCACCGACGACACCCTAAATTTAAAACCCGGAAAATACGTCGTCAAAATTATCAAAGACGGCTATTTACCTTGGACAAAAACCATCACCGTCAAACCTGAAATTGTTGTCCAAACCAACGCCTCCCTTTTCCGCCTCGCCCCCGAGCTCAAACCAATCACCTCCAACGGTGCCTCCAATCCCATTGCCAGCCCCGACAACACCAAAATTATCTTCGTCATCGCCTCTGCCTCGGCTTCGGCCGATAATGGCCTCTACTACCTCGACCTCTCCTCCTACCCCTTTTCTCTAAACCGCAACCTTCCAAAACTTATCTCTCGGTCCACCTCCGCCTTTGACTGGGCCAAAGCCAAAGTTGCTTTTTCTCCCGATTCCAGCCAGCTTCTCATCTCTCTCAACAACACCCACCACCTCTACTACTTCGATTCAAATTTTAGAGATCCCCCAACCAATCTCTACTCCGACATCACCGCCAAACTACCTCAAATCCAAAAGCAATGGCAACAAACCCAGGAGCAAATCACCAAATCGCGTCTCGACAAACTTCCAACCCAGCTCAAATCAGTTGTCAACACCCAGGAATTCCCCCCTCTTTTCTCCTCGGATGGCTCAAAAGTCCTTTATTTGGCCAGCCAATCCGCCACCCTTCAAAATATTCTGTCCCCACCGCCACCGGCCCAATCAACCCAAACCCAAAACCGTCAATTAATCACCGGCAGCTACTACGTCTACGACCTCAAAGATGACACCAACTTTCTCCTCGGCCCCCCAGCCAACCATGCGAATCCGGTCTGGCTTTCCCAAACAAACTCCCTTGTTTTTATCAACAACCAAAAGATTTACGCGATTGACTATGACAGCACCAACCTCCACGTCCTGTTTGAAAACCAATTTAACCCCCAAGTTGCAATTCCCTTACCCGACGGCGACCGCATCATCACCCTCCTGGCCCCCTACCCCGGCGCAACTCAAAACCTTTACGCTATAACCATCCGCTAAATCCATCCACCTACCGGCAAACTCTGTTTTGCAAAATTTCAATTTGAGCCAATTTTGCGTCTGCTTCCGATTCACCAATCCCCGGGCTCGTTACCTCACTCAAAAGCGCTTTCACCATCGGCATCACCTGATCTTCAGGTAAACACTCTTCAACAATCTCGGGCAACACCACCTCTTCATCCCTGGCAACACTCTCTCCCAACACCTGATAATTACCTCCTGTACTTGCCGTCATCATATTCCCTACCTCAACAAACCTAAGAGGCACCAGCACCCCCAAAGCAACCACAAAACTGATAACCAAAGTTCTTGTGTTTTTATTTATATCTTTATTCATAATCACAGTCTAACCTTCCTCTATTTCCCTGTCAACTATCACTAATTTTCCAAATATTAATCCTATATAAATAAATATAATAATTGACTCTATAATTTCAAAAATTTCTATCAGCCAACAGCAAAAATAAACCACAAATTTTCACAACCCGAAGAAACGGTTGTTACAAGATTCCACAGCCCAAAAACTCTTCTATTTCCTCCTGTCAGACCAGCAGTCTATCTGCTAATTTTGACATGCTCAATTCAAGCAATTATTCATTTATATCTCAATCAAGATCATATGTGTCTATAACCAAGTAAAATATTAAATCCTATATTATATTATTCTCTTTTCATTCCTCTGCATTATCAACTATAATATCTAGTCGCATCTTCGGGGACTGGCGCAACTGGCTAGCGCGCAGCGTTCGGGACGCTGAGGTTGCGGGTTCGAATCCCGCGTCTCCGACCAAACATACTACTAAGTTTTCTAAAAAAAATAATATTAATTTAAAAATTGCTAAATTCCGTCTTCATAGTTCAATGGATAGAACGGCTGCCTCCTAAGCGGCAAATCCAGGTTCGATTCCTGGTGAGGACACCTTATACCGCACAATCCCTACACATAAGCATTTATTATCCGCACAAATATTAAACTATCCCGCATATTCTCCGCCCTAATATATTCACTTATTAAACAAAAATATATTAACCGCACATACCTATACATTCATCCGAATAAACCTTACCTTTACATATAATTATACATCTTAATAGATACATATTTACCGCATATATACCAAACATTTTACTCATTTTACTGTCAATCGAAACTTTTAACTATTTGTTTCGAAACCACTATCTATTAACCCCCTCTTCTTCAAAGCAAAACTGCCCTTAATATCTCACAACCTATCTTGTTTATCCAAGTCAAATTTACCCAAAATATTTTAGTCTTGGGCACGCTAAGTTCAACAACTTCTAAACACTCTATTAGCGCCTGAATTGTTATTTCCTATAATACCGCCTATATCAATTACCTGCTGTCGTTAGCAAGATAGTCAGTTAATTGCCAACTAACTATCCCGTGAAATCACCAACGACCTTATCTCCCTTTTCATGAAATACTTCCTGGCCACCACCGCCAACTCTTTCAAAGAAACTTTTTCAATTTCCTTCCATTCGTCAATAGGTGTCACCAGTTTTCCCTCCAAAAGCCATCTTTCCCCTATTGTGTCTGTCCAGTAATGGCTTCTGTCCATCATTATCTTCATTGTTCCTTTTAGATAGTTTTTCGCCCTTCTAACGTCGGCCAAAGTCAGGCTATCAGCCAGCCCTTCCACTTCTCTCTCGATCACCGACATTGCTTTCTTTACTTTGTTAACCGGTACCCCAATCTGTACGGCCCAAAAACCGGCCTCTCTCATATTTTCGCCGGCAGAAGAAACATAATAAGCCATTCCCATCTCCTCCCTTAGCCGGTTAAATAGTCTGGAAGAGCTGTTACCGCTCATAATCGCATCCAATATCTTTAAAGCCGGAATCTCTTTACTACTGCTTCCAACCGTCGGCACCCCCATTATCAAATGGGCCTGATCCGTCTCCCTTCTTAACCTTTTAATTTTAACCTTGTTTAACTCAACCACCACATTGTTGCTAAAAGATGTTATTTGATCTGTATACTTATTAAAGTCAGAGAATACATCAAAAGATATCCCTGATAAGTCACCGGCAACCACCAAAACCATATTATCTATACCAAAGTACTTCTTACGAAACTTCCACAAACCACTCCTTGTGATATATTTAACATCATTTATCCTTCCACATATCATCCAACAGCCTTTTTTCGATCCGCCATAAAGAAAATCCAAATATTCATTGCCCACCCCCATCATCGGGTTGTCACTATACATTTTAACCTCTTCGATCACCACCTTTTTCTCTCTTGAAAGCTCTCCTTTTGGATAAGTCGAATTAAACACTATATCAGACAATAATTCACTGGCCCACTTTATATTCTCTTTTACGGTCGTAATTTGGAAACTTACTGTCTCAAGCCCGGTTTCAGCTCCGTAATGCGCCCCTTTTGAATCAATCTCATTATTTATCGCCGTCCCGCTTGGCCGTTTCTTTGTTCCCTTAAAAGCCATATGTTCAACCATATGACTCATCCCATAGTTCGATTTTCTCTCCCATTTCGACCCCATTCCCACCATCAGCTCAATAGTCACGCTCGACGTTCCTTTCAGCGGCACCAGCACCACCTTCAAGCCATTTTTTAGTCGTCTCCCTCTCACTTTTGGCCGTTGCATTGTTGCCGATTATACCACAAAAGTCACCTAATCCCACTATCAACCACCAATTCAACCTCCGTCTTTCGCCCGCCAACCACCCTAAAAGCGGTCTGCCCCCTCCCCAACGGCTCATTTTGCTTCCAAAAATATTCACCCTCAACCAAATCAACGTTAACCACTCCTTCCTCATTTGCCACCTTTTCTAACACTAATTTACCAGATTTTCCATATATCCTCACCAAATACCCCGAATACATCCCGTCACAAGGAGGCGTCGTTCCTGTTCCCGGCCCGCACGAAGCACCAACAAAGCGCACCTTTGCTTCCAAGGTTCCAACTGGTCCCAATTTCACCGCCCCCCTTTCCCTCCCTGTCCACACCACCAATCCAAAAACCACCACCCCAACCGCCATCAACCAAAACGATTTTTTTACCATAGTCATTTATACCACCAAACTCGCAACAATCTTTCCTACTGTCCTAAAAATAAAATTGAAACATATACTTACAACCACACAATTTACCTAATTTTCTTAAACCGATCGATAAAATAGGCCACAATCGCCTCTGAAATTTTCAAACCAGTTTGCTCCTCAACAAAATTCCACTGACCACTGGGGTTAATTTCTAGAAAAACATAGTCTCCCTGTTCATCCACAATAAAATCAAAAGCCCCATAGTTCAAACCAAACAATTCCATATATTTAACAATTTTTCGTTCTAAAGACAAAGGGATCGTTGTCCCCTCAATCATCGTTTTATTATTCCGATTTTTCGGTTTTCTCCTCCAATCGATCGACAAATACTCGTCATTTAACGGCAATATCTTCGCAGGAAAGACTTTTTCCCCAACAACCGTAATCCGAAGCTCGTATTTCTTGGCTATTCTTCTCTGAAAAATCAAAGGAGAAAACTTAATAGACTCAAATTTATCAATATCGCCTGATCTAACCACATCAGTAAACACACCAACTCCCTCTACAGGAGTCGTTGATACCGACTTGGTTACAACCTCGCCATGCTTTTTATAGAAGGTCATGGCCTGGTCCGGGTCATTAGTCACCAAGGTTTCAGGAACTTTAAATCCGACGTCTATTGCACCCTTCAACTGCAATATCTTATTATCTGCCTCACCAACCTTATCATTCCTGTTTATCCACACCTTGTCTCTCATTAGTAACCACAAGCCCATCCTAACAGCCCTAAACTGCCAATTAATATATTCACGATATTTAACAGGCTTAAATTTCCTCAAGTCGTCTGGCAACATCGGATGCATCCAGTAAACACCTGCAAAATCATCAGAAACATACAACCCACCATCAACCCGTATTCGATACTGCAGCTGCCCTTCCCCGACAACTTCAGCCAACAAACGATCGCCATTATCTATTAGGCATGTATCCTGTTTGTATAAGACCACATCAACCCCACCAGAAACAAAGCGTTCCCTAATCTTCCTATATCCACTGTAAGCCTCGCTATCGGCATTACCAATAACCAGTAAACGAGGCTTTTTTTTCAAATTAGGCTATATAAATAAACATTAGACTTGTAGTGTTTTAATAATCGGCGTAAATTTATTGGTAGTTACTGTTTAATCATCTGCCCCATGATTGACTACCAATATTTGGTTTCTCATCCTGATTTATTCCCTTCAGTTCTCGGTGTTAGTCACAGCCATTTTCAAGGTATCCTTAAAAAATTTGCTCCTGTCTTACACCAAGCTCAATTAAAGAAAGCTCTAAACCATTCTCGTATTCGTGAAGTTGGTGGTGGTCATCCCTATAAATTAAAAAGTGATGAACAAAAACTATTTTTCATTTTGTTCTACTACAAGGTCTACCCCACTTTTAGATTAGCCCAGGCCATATTTGGTTTTGATAAGAGGAACATTCAATTATTAAAAGAATTTTTAGAACCAGTGGTGTTTAAGGCCATGGGTTACAAACTTGATTTACCCAAAGTTAAATCCCGATACCTAGGTCAAGTAATTGAAGTTTGTCCTCAATTAAAAGATTTTGTTGTTGATGCCACTGAAAGAAAAATCAGAAGACCCAAAAATGGTGGAAAACAAGAGTTTTACTATTCTGGAAAAAAGAAACAACATACTGTTAAAAACCAAATATTAGTTAATCCACATACCAAAAAGATTCTGTCAGTTTCGGCCACAGTCGAAGGTAAAAGACATGACAAGAAGCTGGCCACTGATGATCCGATTTTTCTCTATCTACCGCCTGGTTCACAAGGAGCTGGTGATTCTGGATACCTTGGTTTAGAAAAACATCAACACCTAAAACATTTTGTCATTCCCCAGAGAAGAGCTAATGGCAAGGAGTTAACCGAATCAGAAAAACAAACCAATACTACTATCTCTAAAATTAGAGTCCGAGTTGAACATCCTTTTGCTTGGTTGAAACATTTTGGAATTCTCTCTCAGACATTTAGAAGTCGAATATCAAAAGCTCATCAGCCATTCGTTAATATTGCCTGCCTCTACAACTACTGTATGACGTAGGGAAGAAAAAGATAAAACAAAAAGTACCCAATCTGGCACGAAATTATTACACTACAAGTCTATTATCTTGTTAAAGATAACATTATTCTTGATCTAACACCAAAAAAACTAATTGTCGACATCATTCGAATCGGGATCTGGCCAAGTCCCCGAAGTCGACATGCCCTCACCTATAACAGTTCGTCTCATCGCAAAAAGAGGAGCAACTACTCTTTTCTTCTCACGAGAAGATGTGTTCTCTGGTTTTTTCAGCATGGTAAAAATTAGAGTTAAGGGACATTTCGTGGAGGTAAAAGTAGTAGTTTAGCCCGTTATTTTCC
>CAZIHS010000007.1:0-30993 GCA_964538765.1 uncultured Gammaproteobacteria bacterium
ACTAACTATTAACAGATGTAGAATCTGTGTCTAGTTTAAGGGGTACCGGTCACTTCTTTCTATTTTGTAACGTTTTGCGAAACTCGCGGAGTACTAAAATGTTTTAAAACCAATTCTTAGGGAGAGCTTGACCCCCTCTGACTTTGTGCCCCAAACAGAACGAACCCGGAAGAAAGCAGGGTGGAGATAATGAGCTTATCCCAATTTAAACAATTCCGAGACGGTTACTAAGATTGCCCCCTTGGCCGGTAAATCTTTATTTTCTGGCATTTCTTCGACAAAATTTTTCCATTTTCCGCTATTGTAATAATCGGCCCGGCCTACTAATTTAACACCACTCCATTTAATATCCCAAACGGCAAGGCAAACATTATTATTTCTTTTAAGGTTCCTTTTGGTTTGGTGCATAAAATTATCGGTAATAAGGATCTGATTCTTTGAGACAACCTTGACATAAGCAACACCAATTACATTTGGTTTACCGGCGTTATCGACAGTGGCAAAAGCTAGTGGATTTTCTTCAATTATTTTTTTTGTTTTGGAATTGATTTTAACCATACATTTTTGACTTATTGCTCGTTATTAACAAAGGGGACAAATAACATCGCAATCATGATCTTTGTCCGTAATTTTTGAAAGCGAACATCCACCCCCACACTTTTCCAATAGTCTACAACTCTGACACTTTTTGGGAAGCCACTTTCTACTCCTAAAATCGACTAAAAGGGGGTTTTTTGTCCAGAATTCTTGAAGGTTGTTAACCTTTAAGACGTTTCCAAGCGAGAATCTCCCATCGGCGCCACATCTGGACATGTCGCCATTGAAGTTTACTGACCCCTTGGTAAATCCCCACTCACAAACTTTGTTTTGCAAATGTCTATACCTTTTGGGAATTGTGCACAAAGGAAATGGGTCTTCAAAGTCTATTTTTAAATTATATTTATTTTTGATTTTCTGAATTTGTTCAAAAATGACCGGAACTTGTTTTTTCGTTATAGATGACTTTGGTGTATTTGCCGCTCTTCCGTAAGGTATTATTCTTTGTATCACCAGCTCTTTAATTTTTATTTTTTCTTTTTCAATTAAATTCTCTACGGTTCTAAAGATATTATTGTAATTTTGTCTATAAAGAGAAAAGGCAAGAGTTATCTCTTTTCCTCTCTTGTTCAAGGTTTTGATATTTTTGACTAAGATACTGTAGGCTCCCTTTCTTCCAGCCTCATCGTCGTGTTCTTTTTGTGTTGAACCCAGAATCGTGGCCTGAAAGCCGTCGATATTATATAAAAAATAGCTAAAGTTCTTCCTGAAATCTAGAGTATTCGACAAAATATGGACGCTTTGGTTTGATTTTTTGGCTAAGCTAACAACTTTTTTCAAAAAAGGGTAAGTACACGGGTTTCCACCAACCAAAAGTATATTCTCCACACCATCTTTGGCTAATTTTTCGATTACTTTTTTAGTGTTTTTGAACGGTGCATGTTTTTCCCTTCCTTGATCTCCAACATAGCAGTGGGGGCACTTATTTTCACAAACATAGGTGAGGTGGACCGCAACATATTTTAACCTTGCCTCTACCATGTTAATAGGTTAAATGTTGAATATTTGATTGAACTTCCCTTTTGTTGGCTTTGGTAGAGTTGCACATAATACTTGTGCATAAGATAGGTTTTGCAGATTTTCTTTATTTTATATGGAGAAAATGACCTATGTTTTTGTAAAATATGAAATTCAAGCCTGTGGCATGCAAGATGCATATTTATGCTGTCCTCATATTCGTTGTGATCAAGTATGGATTTAATTCTTGCGTGTAGACGCTTCTGAAATTTACCGTTGAGTGGGAAACAATATATTTTCGCAATCTTTCGCAGTTGGTTTTTACAACCTAGTTTGTTATATCGTGGTATTAGATACCGACGAAATTGTTTTGTCTTGTCCATTTATGTCAAATAGATGACTGTTGGCATATATATTTCCTGTTGACATTTTGGTATATTTTATCAATTTTGGTGAGATTTGAGTGTCTCCACAGATGAGAAGTAGGCGATGGAGAAATGGTGTCGGTTACCAGCCCGATTAAAGGAGCGAAAGCCACGATACAGGGCGGTGGTTTTGCGCAGATATTTTTACCCCAAGGTTCAATTAAGTCCGCGGTGGGGATAGTATCTTCTTAAACAAATTCTACTATGAATTGTTGTAGCAGAACATGATGGTCCCTCGTTGGCGAAGGAGACCTGCAGGTTGCGTTAGATAATTTTCTGAGTAAAGGTTACTAAATAAAAATTTCAAAAAAATTGAGTCAAAACGCAATGTGGCAAGTGGGTGAAATGTATCATAGGATTAAGGGTTGGGCAGTACCAGGGCGGAGGGTAGAGGATTTGAACCTCTGCGGGCTTTCGCCCACACGCTTTCGAGGCGTGCGCCATAAACCGCTCGGCCAACCCTCCTTGGCGGCTGAGTGCGCCCACCAGGAATCGGACCTGGATCAACGGTTCCGCAAACCGCTATTCTATCCATTAAACTATGGGCGCAAATTCTATGGGGATTATACCTTAAACTAGCGGTTCGTTCGTTTTTCGAGAGGAAGCCTTTCGCCAAACCATTTTGTCAATTTATCGACAAAAGAGGGAGGGTCTTCGAACGAAGGAAGGCGTTTTTTTAGAATCTCCTTTATCTTTTCCTGGTCTTGAGGGTTGATAACCAAGGCAATTTGGCGGGGAAATTTTAGATTTGTTTCAAAAAAAACCATTTGATTTGAAAGAGATTTCTTAAACCAAAATCTTTCGAGAATTTCCCAGAGATACCGCATCTCGCCAAAATAAAGACCTTTGTTGGTGATTTGATTTTGAATGGTGTCGGGTTCAACGGTGGATAAGACGTAATAAAGAAAGAGGACGGAAAAAAGAGCCATAACCAGGAAAAATTCCTTAATGAAAATCAAAATAACTGACAAAAGGACAAGGATCGAAACGGCGGTAATCCAAAAATCCCGATCACGGCGTTGAAATGATCTTTCGGGGGCAGTCCAGCTGAAAAGAACGTGCTCTTCTTCTTGGTCAAAAATTTCTGGTTCGGGGGTTTGGGGGAGAGTGTCTTTGTCGGAGCCGGGGTTTTCTTGAATCATTAATAAGATGATAGCATAGTTTAGGGGAGTGTTTGTGCTAAACTAAGCACATTTGGAAGGGTGCGCCGAATGGTAAGGCACAGGTTTGCTAAACCTGCGTCCCGCAAGGGGCATGGGGGTTCGATTCCCCCTCCTTCCGCCCAGACTACGGGTATTTTTTGATAGCTCATCTTTTGTGGTATCGCCCAAATCTTATTGGAACGGTAAAACGCTGGCTCTGATGATGCTGACAAGTGTGGAACAAAAAATAACCCCCGCTTGAACGGGGATTATTTTTGGGTTGATTGAAGAACTATTTCTCGACCGTTTTGACCTGAATCTTTTTTGGCTGAGTTTTTGGAGACTTGGCAAAAGTGATTGTCATGACTCCATGCCTGTAGGTAGCATCTGGGTCTTTAGTGGTGTCGACATCCCCCGGGATTGCCACCCGATAGGAAAAAGAACTGCTGGCCTGACGATAGAATTTTTTATTCTTATCTTTTTCTTCTTTTTTAGTTTCGGCCCGAACCCACAAGTAACCATCCTGATAGGTTACTTCGACGTCTTTGGGGTCAATTCCCGGAACAGCCGTTTCAACGTAGACAAATTTTTCGTCTTCGTAGACCGAAAGACCGCTTTGAGTTGAAGGAGTCATGAGCCAATTGTCTTCTTCACTCCAAAGATCGGGAAGAGAAAGCGACGGAAATGATAAATATTTTTTGGGAATAAGACTTATCGGCATATTTTCACCTCTTTGATAAATTTATAATTTTGGTGGCTGGAAAGTGGCCCTGGAAAAGATCATCTTTTTGAGAGGATTGATATTAACAGGGCTCTTTCAACCACTCTAGCAGTATTGTACATCGAGTGCTGATTTTTTGTCAAGAATGTCTCGTTTTAGGTGAAGTAATAATTGAAGGTTGGGTTTATTTTTGGGAAGCGGAACCGGGTATAAACTTAAAACTAAGCCGGAGAAGAGCAAGGTATATTTTGTAAATAAGGCTGGATTTCAAAAAAGAAGACAGGATTGGGGATGCGATAGAATTGGGAGTAATGATGTTTGCTAAACACTGGAGGTGGGCAATAATTTTGGCAGTGGCATTTTTTTGGCGATTTGTTGACTATGGCGACAGATGGATACTTAATCAGGATCAGGCAAGAGATGTGAGCATCGCGATTTATGGGCTTAAAAATGATTTGATACCGGAAATCGGCTCCCCTTCTTCGGCGGGGCCTTTTAATTTCGGACCATGGTATTTTTGGCTGTTAATGGTTTTGGAAAAGGTGGGACCAACGGTGAATGGGCCGTGGGTGGGATTTACTTTGCTGTCGGTGGTGACAGTAATACTTTATGCAAAGATGGGGAAAATAATGGCCGGAGAAATTGGAATGCTGGTGGCCGGGCTGGTGGCGGGAGCGGCGGCGGGACAGGTGGAAAATTCGGCAGACATGTTGAATACAGTGATGGTGGGATCGACTTCGGCTTTGGCTTGGTGGCTAACGGCAAAAATGGTGAATAGTGGAAAATGGCAATGGGGACTGGGGGTGGGTTGGGCAGTTGGACTTTCGATTAATTGTCATTTTCAAGCCTGGGGACTAATGGGCTTACTGCTTTCAATTGTTTTGATAAATAGGGAAAGAATGATAAAAAGGCTGGGTTGGGGGGTGGCGCTGGCGGCAGGTTGGGCAGGAGCTTTTTTGCCGATTTTATGGTTTGATCTTAGGCACAATTGGGTGTGGACAAAAAGTGTAGTTGAGTACTACACAGTCGGAGTTAAAAAATTTTATGTGCCGGTGAGGTGGTTAACAGAAATTAGGGATTTTTGGCCACAACTTCTGGGGAAAATAACAGTAGGAAGCGGACATTGGGGTTATGTGATTTTGGTTTTGGGTTTAGTGTCGGCGGGGATAGTTGTGGCCAGGAAAAGAAAGGTGGACAGGTTTTGGCTGGTAGCGACGGGGTCGTGGGTAATACAAGTGTTTCTGATGAGAAATTACCGAGGAGTTAGGAGTCAGGAATATTTGATCGTATTTCATGGCTACGCAATATTACTTTTGACTTGGATATTACTGACTGTTTATGATTGGAAAAAGCGATGGGGTCAATTGCTGCTGGTAGTTTTTTTGATGGCATCGGGATGGTCAAACTGGAGAATGATAAAGGAAAGGCAAAGTCAGGCGAGGTTGATACTTGATTTGAAATCAGACCTGGATAAGACGATCGGAAGAAATAATGTGGACGTGTACAACTTTAGGGAATCGAACATGGTGGCAATGCCACTTTTTTACTTGTGGTACCGGGAAAACAGAATTAATGAAAAAGGAGTCAAAATCGGTTTTTGTGACGCAAACAGATACGGAGACTGCCCCAACGGAGAAATTAAAAGAGTAAAAAACTACAAAGTTTACCAACTTGAAAACGAGGATGGGTTTGACCAACTAACACCCGAGAAGGTTTATGGAACACTGATGATTAATTATGGTAAGTAATTTTTCAGCAGGGTTTCAGTGAAAAAATGAGATACTAAGATGATGAGCCGAAGATTGGGAGTGCCTTTGATTTTTCTAACTCTGGTGGTGACATTAGTTTTATTTTTATTGTCAAAAGTTGACCAAGGGACGGTGCTTACAAACAGGTGGCTGGTATCGAGCCAGCTGCTCGCCCTGTGGGGAGCAGTGCTAATGTCTTTGACAATGATTTTAAGCGGTAAAATTTGGTTTGTTGAAAACTTGTTTGGAGGTTATGACAAGGTATACAGAGTTCACCACCGACTGGGAATGGTGGCTTTTATTTTATTAATTAGCCACCCGATATTACTGGCGTTGGGGCAAATGCCTAAACTTGGAAACGGATTAAAGTACTTACTGCCGACAACTAACTTGATTTATAGTGCCGGGGTAGCCAGCCTTTATCTTTTGACGGTTCTTCTAATATTGACAGTCGGGGTGAAACTGCCATACCAATGGTGGAAAGCAACACACCAGCTGATGGGGACGGTGATGTTTTTGGCTATAGCACACGTGATGTTTATTGAAAGTGATGTGTCGAGATTTTGGCCACTAAAATGGTGGATGCTGGGATTAATGGCTTTTGGATTGGGAGTTTGCTGGTATTACAAAATACTTTATCCAAAATTTGGTCCTAATTTTTATTACAAAGTTAAGAGGGTGGCGGAAGGGGCAAAAGTGGTGGAGATTGAAGTTGAGCCTGAAGAAAAACGGACAATTAGATTTTTACCGGGACAGTTTGCATTAGTGACATTTGAATCAAAGGGGTTGTTAAAGGAAAGTCATCCGTTTTCGTTTGCCTCAAGTCCAGACAGTAAGATAATTCGGTTTGGGATTAAAAAACTGGGTGATTATAGCTCTAAATTGGGCGGGGTGAGGGTTGGTGACAGGGTTAGACTGCAGGGACCTTATGGAAAATTTGGGGAAAAATTTTTTGAAGAGAAAGAGGTGGTGGCAATATCAGGCGGGATAGGGATAACCCCTTTTATAGGTTTGCTTGAGTATGAGGCCAATCACCCCAGGAACAGAAAGATCTACTTTTTTAGCAGTGATAGGCAAGAAGATGATAATCCAGAGTTAATAAGGCTCAAGAACCTGGTCTTAAAAAATAGAAATATTGAATACTTTAAATTTCTGACTTTGAAGGGGGAAAGATTAACTGCAGTGGAGGTGGCACAAAAAGCAGAACCGATTGAGGAAAAGAATATTTTTATTTGCGGTCCATTCGAAATGACGAGATCGCTTTGGAAGGAATTTATTAAAATGGGGGTGGACAAAGAGAGGATATATTTTGAGGATTTTTCATTCAAACAATAAATGGATAAGGTATTGAAATTGTTGTTTGTTGGAATGGTGATAACTTATATAGGAGTAACCGGCGCGGCCTGGCTTCAATCAAACCTGATGCTTGACGGAAACGGGGACTTTAGTACAAAGCAGGTTTTGGACCAAAAAAATGATGGGGAAAATTTAGGAATAAGCCCGACAGGTTCTGGTTTGTGTATTATCAGCGTTGACGGACAAAAATATGATGTAACGGTATTTAAAAATAGACACTCGGGCGGAGATATGTTTGAATGCGGCCAAGATATGAGCCAGACGTTTCACAACCAGCACAACCAGGATTACCTTCGGTTGATGACTAGGTATAGAATCAAGTGATGTATCATATCTATCTTTTTCGCCATGGCCAAACCGAATTTAACCGTGATAACCGATTCACGGGCCATTATGATTCAAAGCTAACAAAAACAGGTTATGAAGATGCTCAGATTGTGGCCGAAAGGCTTAAAAATAAAATGTTTCAAGTGGCGTTTCACACCTCACTTTCGCGATCGAAGGAAACCTTGAAGGAAGTATTAAAATATCATCCCGAATGTACAAGATTGATTGAAGACGATAGAATGATTGAGCGAAATTATGGGGATTTGATGCAAAAAACCCATCTGGAGGTAGTGGCCAAATTTGGGGTTGAAAGATATGACCAGTGGCACCGGTCCTGGGATATCCGCCCGCCCGGGGGGGAAAGTTTTCAGGATGTCGAGGAAAGAGTAAATAGTTTTATAATTTTTTTGAAGGACTTTATTCTAAAAAATTCGGTTAATGTTGGTATTTCGGCTCACGGAAATTCAATCAGGTTGTTTAGAAAAATAATGGAAGGAAAAAGTATTGAGGAAACGTGTGGTTTTGTAATACCCTACGACAATTATTTTGACTACGAGGTTTAATTAACTTTGCTCTATTTTTGGAAGTTGTTTATACTTTAGTCATGTGGTTTAAAAAACGTCACCAGCTGGATCGGCTGGCACTGGAACTGCGCTTGGCTTTGCTTGAGATGATATACAAATCGGGAGGAGGACATTTGGGCGGATCTTTTTCGGCACTTGACCTGATAACGGCAATATATTTTTCCAACATATTTAAATTCCCACCAGATCACTTTATTCTGTCGGCCGGGCATTTAGCACCGGCTTTAGATACAGTTCTGGCTAAGGCCGGATATTTTCCAAATGATTTGCTTGACGGATACGGGTCGCTTGGATCCCCTCTTCAAGGTCACGTATCAACCGAAACAAACGGAGTGGAATATTCGTCGGGAGCGTTGGGACAGGGATTGTCGGTGGCGGCGGGGCTGGCGCTGGCGAAGCCGAAATCAAGGGTGGTGTGCCTGACTTCTGATGGAGAGCACAACGAAGGACAGGTTTGGGAGGCAATAATGTTTGCGAACAAATACAAGCTTGGCAACCTGATTAATGTTGTCGATGTTAACGGCTGCCAAATTGGAGGAACAACAGATGAAATCATGCCGCTTGGAAATTTGGCGAGTAAATATTTAAGTTTTGGATGGATAGTGATTGGAGTCGATGGGCACAATTTTGAAGATATTGAGAGAGGTTATTTAAAAGCAAGTAATGGCCGAGGATCACCGACATGTATTCTTGCCAAAACGACATTGGCCAGAGGAATAGATTTTATGTCTTCTTTACCTAAATACCACGACGTTAAACAATTGAAAGAATCAGTTTATCAACGGGCAGTGATCAGCCTGAAAAGATTTTATGAAAAAGACTGACGGTTTGGAAATGGGGATGAGGGCGGCTTTTGGGGAAACGATGGTGAAAATGGCCAAGAACAATAAGAAATTGTACGTGGTAGACGCCGGACTTTATCCTTCTTTGGGGCTAACAAAATTTAAGAGGCGTTTTCCAAACCGTTTTGTTGAGGTTGGAGTGGCAGAAACTAACGCGGCCGGGGTGGCGGCCGGTATCGCCAAAGCAGGAAATACGGTGTATCTGGCAACGTATGGTTGTTTTTCTCCGTCGATTAACTGGAACACGATTAAACAGTCGATAGGCTATAACCGTTTGGACGTTAAACTGGTAGGATCGCACGCGGGATTGATGACAACCGATTTGGGAGCGACTCATCAAGCCCTGGAGGATTTGGCGCTGGCCCGGGTCATACCGGGGCTTCAGGTATTTTGTCCAATCGACGCGGTTGAAACAACAAAAATAATGGAGGCAATTACCTATAGCCACATACCGGCATACCTAAGGCTGGTAAGACAAAAAACCGATATTTATTATCCAAACAACCTGGGATTTACTATTGGAAAATCACACGTTTTGAGGGCAGGAAGGGAGGTGACCTTATTGGGTCACGGACCGATTTTGGGGATGGCAATGAAAATAAAATTGACGGGAGTGACAGTTGAGGTAATAAATTGCTCAAGTGTCAAACCTTTAGACGAGGAAACAATCTTAAGAAGCGCCGAAAAAACAAGAAGGGTGGTGGTGGTGGAAGACCATTCAAAGGTCGGGGGGTTGGGTGAGGCGGTGGCGGGAGTGGTGGCAAAGTCGGGGTTGGGTTTAAAATTTTGTCAGATGGGGATAGATAACCGTTATGGCCAGTCGGGGAAGGACTTTAATACTTTATACAGCCATTATGGGATTGGCGCCCAAGACATTGAATTAGCTATTAAACAAATACTATTGTGAAACCACTAACACCTCTTGGAGAAGTTTTGGCTGAATATTTTTCAAAACACAGGGCTATGCCCGCTTTCAATATTGACACTTTAGAAGTGTTGGCGGCAGTGGAAAAGGCGGTAAAAAAGACGCAACTTCCGTGCATCGTTCAACTGTCGGAAGGCGAAGATGAGTTTGTGGGCGCAGAAAAATTATATCTGCTGGTAAAAAAATGCCAACTGGAGGGTTTACCGATATATCTAAACATGGATCATGGGAAGAACACCGGGAGACTTGAGTGGCTGGCTGAATTGGGCTTTGATATGGTTCATTTCGACGGGTCGAATCTTGAATATGAAACAAACAAAAAAATGACCGGAGCGTTGGCGGCGATATTGAGAGCTAAAAGGCCGGAAATTGTGATTGAGGGAGAGTTTAATAAGATAAGACCGGTAGAGGCGGAAGGGGGCGAGGAACAGCTTACCGATCCTGAAAAGGCAAATGAGTTTGCGAGTTTAACCGGAGTAGATTTGGTGGCAGTGTCAGTGGGAAATATGCACGGAGTGAAAGCAGCAGGATCGGAGATCCTGGACATTAAATTATTAGAAAGAATTGCGTCGCGGCTACCAGAAAAGAAAATGATGACTTTACACGGCGGCTCGGGTATTGAAATGGATCAAATAAGACTGGCGATAGATTTAGGAGTGGTAAAAATCAACATAAACACCGATTTAAGAAGGGCTTTCCAACTTTCTCTCAGACAAGCTTTGGAGACAACGAAAACAGAAAAGATGTATGAATATTTTAAACCGGGAGTGGAAGCAATGGCGGTGACAGCCGAGGCGAAGTTAAAACAATTTGCGGGTTTGGGTTAACAATGGAAGAAACATTTGAGGTAATAACTTTTGGGGCGGCAACCATTGACATCTTGATTCAATCGGAAAGCATCAGGTTGGATAAAAACAGACTGTCAATTGAATCTTCATCGAAAAATGAAATTAACCGGTCGTTAATATCGTCGGGGGGCGGGGCCACCAACACAGCGGTGGCGTTCTCGCGAATGGGTATAAAAACTGCCTGCGTGGCTCAGGTGGGCAATGACTATCTGGCCAACTATGTTTGGGATGATCTTAATAAAGAAGGCGTTGGTACGTCAATGGTGGTTAAAAGTGGCCAAAGAAGCGATTTTTCAGTGATTATGGTAGACAAGACCGGAGGAAGGACGGTAATGACCGACAGAGGTTTGGGCCGACTGGAATTAAAGGATGTTAATTTTGACACGATCGGCCGATGTAAATGGTTTTATATCACTTCGCTTGAAGGAAATGTCGATCTTCTAGAAAAACTGATAGGCTTCGCAAAAGAAAAAGGCATTAAAGTGGCGGTAAATCCCGGCAACCGCGAAATTGGTCAGCCAAAAACGCTGCGACCCTTGCTGGCACATGTTGATTTTTTATTGTTGAACGGTCCAGAGTCGGAAGCACTTTCGGGGCATAATAGAAACGAAAAGGACTATTGGAAAATAATGCGGGGGTTTGAGTGTCCGCTGGTGGCAATAACTGACGGCCGAAACGGGGCACATCTGGTTACAAAAGACATGTCTTATTTTTCTCCAATTATTAATGTTAGGCCAATTGACGAGACCGGCGCCGGTGACGCATTCGGGTCGGGTTTGGTGGGAGGAATGGTGTGCGGAGAGACAGCAGATAAGGCTTTGAAATGGGGAATAAAAAATTCAGCATCGGTTGTGGCTTATCTTGGTGCCAAAACCGGATTATTAAGAAGAACGGAAATTAGTAGTAACCAGTAAATGTATGTTGCCGAAGCAAGAAAAAATTAGAAAAAACAGAGAAGCCGGCGGCGATAAAGATGAATTGGCGGCAAAAATTGCCAAAAAGGAGACAAAAAGAAAATTTGTAGCCTGGACATTAACTGTAACAGTGTTGGCATGCATGATGCTGGCAGGCATCCGTTACTGGACAACAGATAGACAATGGCAGCCAAAAATAAACAGACCAGAAAGGAAAGCGGAAAATTGGCGGCAAGTTGGTGATCTTTTGGCAAATTCAAAGAGAGAGTGGCGGATAGCGGTGAAATTTCCAGGAAAGCCTTTAGAAACTATCTATCAAAAGGGCGGAGCAGAGATTACAAACGACAATCAGGACGAGCTTTGGTTATTATTGGAAAAGGGGAAGAGGTACGTGGCAGAGGAAGAGGCGATTTTTAGAATGCTGCCTCAGGGCACGGAGGTATATTACCGCCTGAACAACGGAAAAAATTTTACTTTTGAGGCATTGATTAAAACGCCTCAAAAACAGGGAATAATCGAAATATTTTCGAGTGGAACCATGTTACCTGACGACCTCAATTGGTTGTTGCCCGAACTGATCGGAACCATCTATTGGTCGCGGTTGATAGCGACCTAAGTGGCACTTGCGGCTATTTTTTTGATCCAGGGTGTAGTAATCAGTTTTGCCGCAAATTTCTCCTTTAACGATCTTTGGCGGGATATCCCATTTTTCGTCAGGTTTTGATTTAATAACCTGCTCCATAATTCGTTGCCAAATTGGGGTAGCACCTGAAACTCCAGAAGCCACCCAGCTCATCGGGTGATTGTCGTTATTACCAACCCACACAGCAACAAGATACGACGGGGTCCAGCCAATACACCAATTGTCGCGAAGATTATTGGTGGTACCTGTTTTAACAGCAACTGTTTTACCCCTGATAACCAGGCGTGAATTTGGCCCAAAAATTGGAGTCCGGGCCGCATTATCGGACAAGATATCATTGATTAAAAAAACGTTTTCGGGTTTGAGAAGCGGCTGACTTACAATATTTCGGACGTAAATACTTTCTCCCTGATAGCTGTTTATTTTTTCGATGGGATCAATACTTACTTTTATGCCACCGTTGGCGAAAACCGAGTAGGCCTGGGCGAGATCAATTAGTTTTACCTCACCGCCTCCCAGGGTTAGAGACAAGCCAAAACGGTTTTTTTCACCCCACGAGGTAATTCCCATAGATTGACCAAGTTCAATCATAGAACCAACGCCGTTTTCATAGAGTAGTTTGACGGCTGGAATATTCAGCGAGCTGGCCAGAGCAGTTCTTAAGGTAACCTGACCAAGGTATCGTCCGGTATAGTTTTTTGGACTGTAGGGTTTTTGACCAGGCAGCAGATAAACAACCGGCGAATCGTTTACGGTGGCGGTTACGGGCCAACCATTTGAAATTGCCAATAAATAATTAATAGGTTTGATTGAGCTGCCAGGCTGGCGGATAGACGTGGTAACGTTAAATTTGCCATCGATATCGGTGGCAAAATAGTCCTTGGAGCCGACCATGGCCAGAATGGCGCCGGTTTTGACGTCAATAACCAAAGCTGCACCGTTGCTGATACCCAACCTTTTGGCCTTGTCAACCTCGTCTTTAACGACAGATTGGGCCATGTTTTGGATGTCGAGATCAAGGGTGGTGAGAGTCATCAAACCTTTGTTGGCCAGATCATCTTCTTTTAGAATATTTTTAACAGCTTGAGCGGCGTAAAAAGCAAAATGGGGAGCGGTGACATTCTTTTGATTATCCTCAAGACTGACGGGGTTATTTTTAAGTTTATGGGCAACTTCGTCGGAAAGAAAACCGGCCGCAACCATTTCTTCGATTACCCGAAGACGACGTTTTTCGGCAAGACCGGGTTCCGGCCCGAAAGGCGAATAAACCCCCGGTGCAGCAGGTAGACCGGCCAGAAAAATGGATTGATTTAAGTCAAGTTCGGAAACTGATTTACCAAAATAGGTTTTGGCCGCCTCACCAACCCCATAAACAGTTCCTCCGTATGAAACCTGGTTTAAATATTTTTCGAGTATTTCCGACTTTGAAAGCCGTGACTCGATAATGATGGTAAGCAGGGCTTCTTTTATTTTTCTTTGCCAGGTTTTATTCCTATCAAGATAGATATTTTTTACCAACTGCTGGCTAATGGTTGATCCGCCACGAAGCTGGCGATCCTGGTTGTTCCGAAAGTTGTAAATTGCGGCACGGACGATGCCCCGAAGCGAAAGGCCGTGGTGTTTGTAAAAATCTTTGTCTTCAATGGCGATGGTGGCCAGCTGGAGAGCAAGTGGGATTTGATCCAGAGATACCCAAAGTCGGTTTTCATCCTGGAAAAATCCATAAATAAAACGGCCGTTTTTATCAAGTATTTTTGAGGTAAGTTTTGGCGGCTTGTCGATTAAATCAAGCTTTGGCAGGGAGACAACTATGTTAAAGTAAAACAACGCCAGAAGGACCGTGCTTAAAGCGAGAAAAAGAGACCAAAAAATATACAGCCATCTATTCACGGGGACATTCTAAACATACCCACTCCCCACTTATATCTTTGACTGACATTTTTTCCTGCCATTCGACGTTAGTTTTAGTCTCACCTTCTTTAACAGGACGCTGGGTGTCTTTGTCGATCAGTAGCATATTTTTTAAACTTGCCCGTTCTTTTGGAACAAACTCTGCTTTAAAGTATTCCTGGTGGGAATCACAACCGCCTTCTGGAGGCAAAAGACCAGTAAGGTTGCAGACCGTTTGGGAAACAACCTGGGCGGGACGAGAAGGTTTTTTGACCGGTTTGGATTCAAGAATCTTGGTGGTGACAAGATTCCAGATGGGGGCGGCGCCGGTAGAGCCAGAAACCAGGCCTCCCATACGGGAGTTATCATTATTGCCAACCCAGGCAACAACCACATAATCTGGAGTGTAGCCGATGGTCCAGTTGTCGCGCATATCGTTGGTGGTGCCGGTTTTGACTGCAACTTCGCTATGACCTTTGATGTTGAGCATGGAACCGCGCCCAAAAACCATAGAACGGGCATTATCGTCTGAAAGTATTTGCTGAATAATAAAGCTGGTCTCCCGGGAAAGGACTCTTTGGCCCGGAACAAAATTGTTTTCCTCTAAAATAACGTCGGATTTGTCGGTTACTTTTTTGATGGCATAGACAGGTTGGTTAATACCCATATTGGCGAGAGTACCGAAAGCGGTGGCCATTTCAACCATGGAAACTTCACCGCCGCCAAGAGTGAGGGAAAGTCCATAATTTGAGGGATCAGATAAGGAAGTAATCCCCATGGCTGAAGCGGAAGCAACAAAAGTTGAAAGGCCGTTTATTTTCAGCATTTTTACTGCTGGAATATTGAGCGAGTTGGCAAGAGAGTTTCGGAGAGTTTGAACGCCAAAATAGTGATTACCGTAATTGGTGGGACAGTAGGGTTTTTGGTTCTCAACCATAAAGCAAGTTGGTTCGTCATTAAATACAGAGGCGGCAGTGACTTTGCCAAGTTCGA
The DNA here is from genome assembly GCA_964538765.1 of uncultured Gammaproteobacteria bacterium. Classification (GTDB taxonomy): domain Bacteria; phylum Patescibacteriota; class Microgenomatia; order UBA12405; family UBA12405; genus CAZIHS01. The sequence continues at coordinate 14,913 of CAZIHS010000007.1, forward strand.
TGCCAACAGCATAGTTAATGGGCTTGATTGAGCTGCCCGGCTGTCTTTGGGCAGTGGTGATGTTGTACTTACCTTCTATGTCGGTGGCAAAATAGTCTTTTGAACCGACCATGGCCAGAATTGCACCCGATTTTGGTTCGGTTACCAAAACGGCACCATTACTGACCCTTGATTTGGCCAGCTTGGCGACTTCGGAGGCAACGACTGTTTGAGCATAATCTTGAATGAGATAATCAAGGGTTGTGTCGACTTTTAAACCACCCTTGGTGACGCGGTCAAGCCCGTATTGGTTGATAAGTTTTTCTTTGATATAGAAAACGAAGTGGGGGGCTTTTATATTTTGGCGGTCGAGATAATAGTTTAGCGGCTTGGCCAGAAGAGAGTCTTTTTCGGAAGAAGTGATCATGCCAAGCTCTAACATCCGGGTCAAGACCATTTCCTGCCGATTTTTGGCAGCTTCTGGATGAGCGAAGGGAGAATATCGGGTTGGAGATCCGGGCAGCCCGGCAAGAAGGGCCGATTCGGCAGGAGAAAGGTCGCGGACGTTTTTGTTGAAAATGCCATGAGCGGCAGCTTCTGCCCCCCAAAGAGTGCCACCATATGGAGTTTGATTGAAATACATTTCCAAAATTTGGTCTTTTGAGTAGAGGATTTCGGTGGCGAGAGTGAGAAATGCTTCCTTAATTTTCCTTGACCAGGTTCTTTCTGGGGACAAAAGGGCATTTTTTACCAACTGCTGGGTTAAGGTTGAACCCCCTTGGAGTCTCTTTTGAAAAATAGTGCGGTAGAGCCCACGAATAATTCCTTTGATATCAAAGCCTCCGTGTTTGTAGAAATTGGCATCTTCGATGGCCAGAGTGGCTTTTTTGAGGCTTTCGGGAATTTGGTCGAGAGTGACAGGAGTCCGCCGCCGGTCGGCAAAGATTTCATAAAGAAGCTGGCCATGACTGTCATAAATTCTTGATGATTGGGGGAAATCGTTTCGAGAAAGGCTGGCGGGGTTGGGGACGTCTTTTAGAAAAAAAACCAGGGAAAAGATTAGAAGCAGGACAACAAGGGCAAAGCCCAGAAGAATATACCTAATAATTTTTTTCTGCTTTTTCCCTCTCTTGCTGTTCATTAAAAAGTTGGATTTTGTGCCTTATTTGCCAGTATTTAGGCAGATCTGAGGATATTTTTTGACCCAAAAGATCAGCCGTACCCTGGTTGGCCTTGCCGGCTAAATAGATGATGTAGTGTACTTGCCTTGACTCATCTTGACCAGCAGGGAAATCTTCCAGGATTGAATCAGCCTTTTGGAGAAGACTGATAGCCGATTCGAGCGAATCCAACGCGGCTAAAGGCTGATTTTGGTCAATCATTTTTCTGGTTTCCGAAATTTTTTTATCGGCCAGAAGGAGCATTAAGGAACCTTTGTCGTAATTACTTCTGGTCATTAAAAGCCAAAGATGATCCCGAATGTTTTTAAGAGGGTAAAGGCGGGAAGTGGGGAGGAGCTGAACATCAGGAACGTTGTACCACCAATTTATTTCACCATCACCGGTAGCAATGATAGTTCTCACCGGCCAATTATTCCATTTTTTTTCACTAACACCACGCAGAGTCACGTCAAGACTTGCCTTTAAAAGCGAGAGACTGAGAAGAGCGACGGCAAAAAGAACTGAAACAAGGGTGTAAACTCCTCCTAATTTGGCGGGCATTATTTAGATATTTTACCATTTTAACCAAAAGGGTGGAAATAGGCAGAAAAAGGGGTGACATATTCACGCCTGATGGCCGGTTTCATATAAAGATAGCTAAACCAGAACAGGATGAGATTTGGCCAATAAAAGGTGTTTGGAGAAGGCAAAAAACGTTTAGCGGCAAAACGGCTGGCCCGAAAGTAACCGTTGGCGGCCCATTTGGTGGCCCAAGAATTTTCTTTTAGAAAAAGTGAAAACACACCCCCAGATTCCCAAAGAACTTCCATTTGGACCAGGTCAAGAGCATTCTTCAAATTTTGCTTAGGCTTGGGTACAACAAGAGCTGATTCGTCTAGCCACAGGTTAAAACAAAACAGGTCTTGAGAGCGGGCGCTGTTGCGGCTTCTTATGGGTAAACCATTGATAATGGCACAGAGCTTAACTTTTAGCCTCAGTAACCAGAGGCGGTTTCTTTTGACAATGATTAATAAGTCGATGTCGTCTGAGGGCCGGGGATACCTGGTAGCAACAGAACCAGTAAGACCAATAAAGAGGATCTCGGAAAATCGGGCAGCAAGAAAGGAGGCTATTTTTTTAGCGCGATTGAGCTTGAAAAGGTAACAGCCGGGCCGCGGCCTTGGTGACCAATGAAGAGAAGTTAGGCTTCGATTTATGGCTGAATCATGATAGAAGGTGGAACTAATCAGACGACGAGGGAAATCTATTTTTAGAGGAAAACATTGGTATTTTTTTGCATAGGCAATTGTCTTTAGGAGGTCGGCCCGGAGTCGGCTTCTTGGTATAATTTGGCTAACCATGAATGTTTCCAGTGAAAAGTTTAACAGATATTTGGATATAATACCGGGGTTTTTGGCCTGGATGTTTATCCTGTTTCCCATATGGGGATCGATAGTGTGGCCAAAAGCGGTGGCATATTTTGTGATTGCTTTTTTGGTTTACTGGATATTTCGATCTTTTAAATCCAGTTTTTTAGCTTTGGTGGGGTATTTTCAAATAAAAAAAAGTGAGTCGACCAACTGGCTTTCTAAATTCAAAGAGGACTTTAGAGGCTATTGGACTCGCTATAAAGATATTTGTCACGTAGTACTGGTGGTCTCTTATAAGGAACCGATAGAGGTGATGGAGATGGCGATGGGAAGTTTGGCGGCCCAAACAGATATAGATACAAAAAAGTTATATGTGGTTTTGGCTCAGGAGGAAAGAGCCGGAAAAGAAAACAACCAAAATACCATCGACTATTTTACAAAAAAATATGCCAATAAATTTGGCTGGCTGGGGTCGATCGAACATCCTTTTGGTATTTTGGGAGAGGTGGCAGGAAAACACACCAATGAGGCATGGGCGGCGAAAGAGTTTAAAAAGAAGTTTATTGATAGTGGAAACCTTAAAATGGAAAACTGCACCCTTACTTCATGTGATGTGGATACGATTTTCCATCCAAAATATTTTTCGGCGTTGACTTATCATTTTGCCGCCAACCAAAACAGATATTTTAGGTTTTGGCAATCACCTATCTTTTGGCACCATAACATTAACGCGGTCCCGGCGCCGATTAGGATTATCGGCACACTTGGCAACATTGTGCACGTGGCAAATATTCAGGAACCAGATGGTTTGTTTTTTAATTATTCGTGCTATTCAAGTTCATACAAGCTAATTGATTCGGCAAATTATTGGGATCCTGATATGATTCCGGAAGATTGGCATATTTTCTTACAAACGTTTTTTGCCAACGAGGGAAAAGTGTTGGTGGAGCCAATATTTTTACCAACAGTGGTGGACGCACCAGATGGGCCAAGCTATTTTCAAGCGTTAAAAAACCGTTATTCACAGTGTTTGCGTCACGCCTGGGGAGCGGTTGATATCCGCTACGCAATTTCACAGTCAATAAAGCATCCGGAGATTCCACTTATTACCAGGTTGCTAAGGTTATTTAAACTTTTGGAAACCCATATTATTTGGTCGAGCAATTGGTTTATTTTAACCCTGGGAACTTCGGTGCCAGTTTTACTTAATCCAAATTTTTTTCAAACAAGCATAGGGTATAACCTGCCAAAGATTTCAAACATCATCTTAACCGTTTGCCTGATTCCACTATTGACCCTAATAATTTTGGATTGGAAACTTAGGCCAGCGGCCCAAAAAAGAGGGTTTGGGGTGTTTTTGAAAAACCTATTGCAATGGCCGTTGATGCCTTTGGCGACGCTGGCGTTATCGGTGCTACCCGGATTGCATTCACACACAAGACTGATGCTTGGCCAGAGCCTGGAATACAAAACAACGGTAAAAAAAAGTAGAATAGACTATGAGAATTAGGGGCAGGAGGGTGGGACGATGGTGGATGGCGGGGTTAATATTGTTTCTGTTGTTGAGACTGCCTTCATTTTTTGAACCTCACTGGTATGGTGATGAAAATGTGTATCTAACTGTTGGCTTTGGGATTAGACAGGGGCTGAAACTGTATTCCCAAATATTTGACCATAAACCACCAACAATATATTTTTTAGCTTCGATATTTAATCAACTGGCGGGTCTTAAAATATTGGCATTTTTGGCAACGGGAGCTTCGGTAATTCTCGTTGGCAGAATCTCGAAAATATTTTTGAAGCATCCTTTGGCCGAAGCGGCAACTCTGCTGTTTTTAATATTTATTAACATTCCTCTTTTGGAGGGGAATATATTTAACGCAGAGATTTTAGTTTTACCGCTGGTGTTGTTGGCTTACTACAAGGTTCTGGGCGGGAAAAAGAACTGGTGGCTGGCCGGATTACTGGGAGGGATAGCGATAACGATTAAATTTCAGGCAATATTTGATTTGGGGTTTTTAGTAGTGGTGGGTGGACTGGAATGGGCCGAGGGAAGAAAAAAGGTTATGGCCAATAATCTCTTCCTCATGTTCTTAGGTCTGGCGACACCGGCCATTGTGTGGGCCGGGTATTTTTGGCCGACAGGAGACCTTCACTGGTTAGTTGGTGCATCAATAGCGGGTAATATTGGATATGTGGCGGCGGGAGGGGGAGTAAGCGGGCTTTTGTATAGAACGGCCGGGTTAACTGCCGGATTAACACTGGTGTTGATAGGATATTTTAAAAAAATAATCGACAAGAGAAGAGCCCTGGCGCTGATGTGGTTTGGCCTGACAGCTTTTGGGGCATTTTTCTCAGGGAGACCATATCCTCACTATCTATTATTGTGTCTGCCGTCATTTTTTATAATCATGCTGGGATGGTTTCAAAATAAAGACAGATCTAACTTGGCCAAATTTTTGGAGATAACGATTCTGATGGCGGTGCTGATAAATGTTTTGGTGATTGGATTTAGGGGTTACAAGGTGGTTGTATACTACGCAAACTTTTATAAACGGGTTTTGAACATTGAGCCGGAAAGTAAATATCTTGACTACTTTGACGCTGAAGTGAGAAGGACCTATGAAATTAGTAAATATGTCGCCGAAAATACAAAGCCGGAGGATAAAATTTGGGTTTTGGGGGACCAGCCAGCTATTTATTACCTGGCAAAAAGAAAACCAACAGGAAGATATGTAATGGCCTATCATTTGGATCAGTTTGGTGATCAAGCCGAATTTTTGGATACATTTAAAGCGAATCTGCCGCGGTTGGCGGTAATATATCCTGGTCAAATTGAAAAAGTGCCGGCAATATTGACAATTATTGAGAGATACTATCAAATAAAGAAGGCTTTTGGCGAGGTTTTGGTTTATCAAAAAAGATAGTATGAGCCAAATGATGCAGATATTGTCGTGGTTTCATCAGTTTGGCCGTTTTTGGCAAAATAAGGCAAGGCAAGACCTGTTTCGGTTAACAATTGTGTTAATATTTTTCCAATTTGGTTATTTGATGTGGCGATTTTCGTCGCTGCCAACCGAAGTGCCACTATTTTGGTCGAGACCGTGGGGAGAGACACAATTGGCGGCAACTACCAGCTTGTTCTTATTGCCGATATTTAGTTTATTAATTTTAATATCAAATACGTTTTTTTCTCTTTTTGTGAAAAAAGAGCAACCGCTTTTGTCGTGGTTATTGCTGATCTATTCGTTGGTATTTTCTTTTTTCTCTTCAATAGCGGTATATAATATCGTTGCCTTGGCGATATGATATCGACATTTTTAATCGTGATAATTTTTGGAGCCGGAATTTCTTTTCTATCAACCCCGCTGTTTCGCGACTATTTTATCCGGCGGGGATGGGTGGAAAATCCGGCAGTGAAGCAAAAGAAAACAGGAAACGCCACCGCACTGGAGCCTGTTCCCCGCGGGGGAGGTTTGCCAATATTGCTGTCGATAGTTATTTCCGCTCTGGTTTTTATTCATCCCTGGGATAGAAAAATATTGGGGATCATGCTGGCATCAGCGTTGACCTTGGCGGTTGGCCTGGCTGATGACATAAAGGATATTAGTCCAAAGATTAGAATAGGATTTAATATACTGGCGGGAGTGGTGGTGGTGGCTTCTGGTGTTGGAATCGCATATTTATCAAACCCTATGGGGGGAATAGTAGATTTCACCGGGGTGAAAATGGGAGGAATCTTGTTGGCAGATATTCTGGCGATAGGATGGATAGTTTGGTGCATGAACATAGTTGGCTGGTCGGCGGGAGTGGAAGGTCAGCTACCTGGTTTTACGGCACTGTCGGCATTTTTTGTGGGCCTTCTGGCTTTTCGTTACGCTCAGGACATGACCCAAACCGGAGTAATAATATTGTCAGCGGCAGTTAGCGGAGCATATTTGGGTTATTTGCCTTTTAACTTTTTCCCTCAAACCACTATGCCAGGATACAGCGGGAAAAGTTTGGCCGGCTTTTTTTTGGCTGTATTGGCAATTTTGTCGGGGGCGAAACTGGCAACGGTGATATTTCTTTTGGGCATTCCGATGCTTGACGCGATTTACGTGTTGACTTACCGGGTGATCAAACACAGGTCGCTTTTAAAACCGAATTCAATACACTTTCATCATTATTTGCTGCGGTCGGGGTGGAGCCGGAAATCAATAGCGATCCTTTACTGGTTTTTTAGTTTAGCGCTTGGGGTGGTATCACTGTTTTTAAACAGCCAGCAAAAATTTTATGTGTTTATCGGGGTGGCGATAATATTCTTTACGACGGCATTCAGTTTGTATCGACGTACTTTGATGACACCCAGCCGGTAAGCTGGTCATTGATTTTGATGAGAGTCCAATCTTTTTCAAAGGTTAACAGCTGATAGGTTTGACCGGAGGTGACCTTGGTGACTTCGGCGGCCTGGGAAGAAGGCCCCGACCTGACCCTTAACCACCCGGTTTCGGTAGCTTTGATCCGGACAGTTTTGGGGGACGAGGGAAGAGAACCAGGAGGCGGAGAAGGAGTGACAGTCTCTTTTGGTTGATATATTTCCTTGGCAAGCTCGGACTCAACTATGACACGATAGCCCTTTTTTGTTTTCAAATATACATTTTGGCTTTGGTGTGCCGGAAAGGAAAGAATAAGACTTTTGTCCCCCTCTTCCATGTTATCGTTTCTCCAGGGCGACAGACCGACAATTTCTCCGTCAAGATTTATCGAGAGAAGGTTTGGGGTGCCACTAATTAACAGGCCGGCCTTTTGGCCTGAAGCAATTTTTTCAAGATACATAATATAGCCTCCAGAGGAATGGTCTGTGGTGGCGAAAAGATGGTTAACTATGGTGCTGGCATTGTTTTCGAGTTTTAACTGGCGACTCCACTCTTCGGTGGGGGTAACCAGTTTAAGATTGAGAATTCCGGGTTTGAGGCTGTAGTTTTTATATGGAGTGATGCCGGCTTCTTTATTGTTTATAAACACCTGTGCACTGGTGTTGGAATAGATCTCAATTCCGGCACGTTGGCTTTGGGGTAAACAACCGCTAAAAAGCAGGCCAAAGATAAGGGAGAGGATGACAAATCTCATCCTGATAATTATACCCAACTATCAGACAGGGTAAGGTATGATCTTAATAATGAAATACTGGTTGGCTTTACTTTGGTTGATAGTGGCGGTGGTAGGTCGGGGGCCAAAGCCAACGGGTGAAAATGAGGGGATTAAAAGAATAACACCAACCCCAACGCCGCCCCAGGTGGAGTTGGGGTTGGTGGGTGACTTGGGACTGGGAAGAAACATTACGGGCGTGGCCAGAAAAAAGAACGATTTTGGCTGGAGTTTTGGAGGAATGAAAAATTGGCTTTTGGAAAACGATTTTACCGTTGCCAACTTGGAAAGCCCAATTGTTGATCCATGTCCAACAGGAAAAACCGGAACTTTTATATTTTGTGGTGATATCAAATTTTTACCTTATTTATTTCAAAATAGATTTTTTTTAAACCTGGCAAATAACCACATATTTAATTACGGCCAAGAAGGGTTTCGACAAACAGTTGGCTTTTTGAATGAGGCAAGGATTCCAAATTATTACTCCCAGGAGGGTGGCTTTTACCGACAAACACTGAAGGGGGTTAGATTTGGGTTTCTGGGTTATGACCTGATTTCAAAGCCACCAATTATTAGAAATAATGTCGCCAGTTCCCCTCTTATTGACCAAATAATTTCCACAGTTAGAAGTGTTGATAAAGAGGTGGATTGGCTTTTGGTTTCATTGCACTGGGGAAACGAATATTTAAAAACCCCTGAAAAATGGAGGATAAATTTGGCCCACACGCTGGTGGAAGGAGGCGCCGACATAATTCATGGCCACCATCCGCATGTTTGGCAGGGCGAAGAGGTATACAAAAACAAACCAATATATTATTCGTTGGGAAATTTTATTTTTGACCAAAGCTGGTCGGAAGAAACTTCACACTCGATGGTGGCGAGATTGATTGTGGACAAAAATAAAGTGATTGAAAGCGGTACCTGGCCGATTGAAATTACTGATAACAGCCGGCCGGTAATGATGTTTAGGAATTGAAGAAGCCGAGATATTTTAGTATTTGATCGGGAGAGTTAGCAACAAAGGCAACGTTTTTTTCAATACTTTCGAAGTCTAGATCTTTTTTAATTTCGGTGATTATTTTTCGCCATTGGGGACCATAAAAGATGAGAGGCTTATGACGGCCATAGTTGAATTTAGCCAGCTCCCAGGCCAAACCAACCTCGGACAAAGTGCCAGTGCCACCTTTAAAAATTACATAAGCATCGGCAACCTGAAGCAGTTTGTTGAGCCGGGCAGAATAGGTTGAAGAGGAATACTGGCGGTCGGCCAGACTGAGATTTTTCGGGTCTGAACCTTCGTAGTTGCCAGGAGCATTTTTGGGGCGGATCACGACCACTTCTACCCGGCCACCGACAGATTTGGCACCAAGGGTGCTGGCAAGCATAACCCCCGGGCCGCCACCGTTGATAACGGTATAGCCGGAAGCCGCCAGTAAAGCGGCAATTTTATAAGCATGGCGGTAGTGGGCCTGGGATGGTTTGGCAACACCGTCACCAAAAAACGCAATTTTTTTAATTACTACTGTTGATTTCATCTTGAATATTTTGAAGGTTTGCCTTTGGGGAGGAACCGGTCCAAATTAGACTGGTGGCGAAAACGATATCAACGCCGCTTTGCCGCAACCAAGCAAGATCGCTTAATCTTACTCCCCCATCGACAGCAATTTTAAACGATAACCCCTTTTGGCGAATTTTTTGGGCGGCGGCAATTTTGGAAAGCAGGATTTGTTTTTCAAGATTTCTTTCTTTAAATCCGGCCTGCCGGCCCATAAGCATAAGAACATCAATTTCAGGCGGAAAACTGCTTGGAAGAGGAGTGGCGATGTCATAGGATAATCCACAATCAAGACCTGAGGAGATAGCGGTAGAGACGAAATCGGTGACGCTGGCCATCATCTCAACCTGAGCGATAACACGGCTGGCGTTGGCGACAAGGCATTTATTCAGCCATTTTTGAGGCTGATTAACCATTAGGTGAATATCAAAAAGAAAAGGAACTGTATTGACCGGGGAATAGCCAGACAATAACTCGAGCTCAAACGATTTACCAGAAGTAAAAACGCCGTCAGAAACGTCAATTTGGACACGCGGCGAAAGATTTGTTAGCTTATCCAATTTTGAGACAACCAGATTAAATTCTTTTTCAAAGATGGCGGGAATAACTTGCATGTTTAGGAGTGCTGGTAATTGGCGACCTGAAGAGCCATTTCGACTAAGCGGCAGGAGTATCCATACTCATTGTCATACCAAGCACCAACCGACAACATGTCGTTTGAAATAACCCTTGTCTGACGGGTATCAATGAGGCAGGAGGCATTGTTGCCAATGATATCGCTGGAAACAAGGGGTTCATAGGTTAGTTTTAGTTTGCCAACAAGGGACTGACTAATACTGGCTTCTTCAAAAATTTGATTAACTTCTTCTTCGGTAGTTTTTCGAACCAGCTTAAAGGTAAGGTCGGAATATGAACCGCAGGCCACCGGGACACGAATGGCGGTGCCGGCAAAGCGGCCTTCGGCTTCTTTGTAGGCGGCAATGACTGATTCGGCGGCACCAGTGGAAGTGGGGACAATGTTGAGAGCGGCGGCCCGAGAACGGCGAGAATCTTTACCGGCTCCGTCGACAAGGTTCTGGTTGGTGGTATAGGCATGAACAGTGGTTAAAACTCCCTGCTGAAATCCTATTTTCTGATCGATTAATTTTACAATCGGGGCAACACAGTTGGTGGTGCACGAACCATTTGAAAGCAATTTTTCGCCGTGATAGTTGTTTTCATTTACACCCAAAATGTATACCGGAATTTGGGTGTCCTTTGGAGGAGCGCTGATAATGGCTTTTTTAACCGAGCCGCGAAGGTGTTTTGCGGCAATGGAACCGGTGAAGGCGCCGGTACATTCTAAAACAATATCGACACCGTATTGATCCCAAGGAATTCTGGCAATGTCGGGTTCTCCCAAAAAAGGAACTGCGCTCTCTCCAACGAGAAGCTGACCTATTTCTCCCCCTTTTTGGGGTTGGCCAAAGTCAACCCTTGAAGGAAAGCGACCATAGACCGAATCGTATTTGAATTGAAATGCGTATGATTCCATTTCCAAATCACCTTTTGTGTTGATGGCGACAACATCAAGATCATACTTTTCGAGAAATATACTTCTTAAAACAACAGAGCCGATGCGGCCAAAGCCATTGATGCCGATTTTTAACTTGGTGTTGCTCATGAATTCATTTTAAACTATTGGAGAAATCATTGCATTGGAGGCGGGGTGGTGGAAAGGTTTATTAAAACGTAAAAAAAGAGGAAGGAGGTTAGACTGATAACATTGAGCTGGGAATAGATTAGAAAAGCTATGAGCGACGAAAGACAAATTGCATAGGAAGAAAGATGACGAAGACGGTAAAGGCGGGACATGGTTAAATAAATAATGACCAACAGCAGGTAAAGACCCAGAAGACCAAAGTTAACAGCGGTGTCAAGAATTAGATTGTGGGCCCGGTCGACCCGAACATTTTTAAAGTCAAAATCGGAAGGAGTGAGAACAGAGGTAAAAGCTAAATCAAAGTTTTCCGGACCCCAACCAAGAAGAGGTTTTTGAACTATGGCGACGATTGATTTCTGCCAAATCAACAGACGGTTGTCAAAATGGGAAACGGGACGGGAGGGTAATAAAAATAGAAAAAGGAGGGGGGCAAACAGCAAGGGAAGCCGGCGGAGACTGATCCTTTGGGAAGGATATAAAACTATCGGAACAGAAACAAGAGCTATCAACCCAGACCGGGAACCAGTGAGGAAAATGGAACAAAAAAAGAGGAGAAAGAGGAAAACGTTTGAGGCGCGGCCGGGGCGGGTGGTAAAAGGGTAGGCAAAAGCAAGAAAGGCCGCGGCAAAATTGGGATTACCAAAAAATGCGGTCATCCGGCCATCAAAGTGGTAAACCGGCACATTAAAAATGTAAAGAATATATTGACCAAAAATTAGAGCGCAATTGAGCAGAGCAGAAAAAGAGATTATCTTTTTGAGGTAGATAAAAGGAGTTGAGATAAGATAAAATATGACACTGATTTCGATATAAAAAAGCAGCCCCTGATACCGATAATATTGACCCCAAAAACCAGCAGAACTACCGCCAGAAACCTGCCAGCTGACAAATTGAAAAAGAACCATCAGGGAAATAATTATGTGTGTAACCGCTGTGTTGACTATTGGTCTTTGACGTGGTAACATCCCAATCAGCTTTAATCCTATAGTAATAATAAATAGGAAGTTGAAGAAAATGGCCTTGGGAAACTCAAACGAATCGGGGAGACCAGGCCAATTGGCAAGGGGCAAAACAACAAAGAGAAGACTTGCCAAAATGATATTTAAAAATTTAGACACTAACTAATAATGACAAAAATAACTGGAAAAATGTTGATAATGGCGATAGTAATAATTTTGGCCACTGAAACCGTTAAAATTAATTTGATGGCTATTAATAAATCGATGAGATTGCTACCACTGACGCCACCGATTACACCACCCACCTCTACTCCGCCGGCAATTACGCCAGGACAATATCCTAAAATCGTAATTTATCCCTTGGTATTAAGACTGCCAATGGCCATAGTTGGCTCGACTTACTGGACGAGGGTGTGGGCCAGCAGTTCATATCCTGATATTGGCAACATTTGGCTGGGGGTTGGAAGCAGTCTGCCGAATGGGATGACAAGTATTTGCAGCCGACCAGGACGCAACCCCGAGTGTGTGATAAAGGGCATACCAAGAGAAACCGGCCAATTCCAGGTGTTGATTTTGGCAAGCGGGTCTAACTACGCCACGAGAAAGACATATATTCTCAACGTAGGAGCCTCTGGATCGGTAGATAATGCCAGATAATAGTTTGCTTTTAGCAAGATACCAAACCCCCTCTTTAAGAGGGGGTTTTGGTGTGAGAAAATTGGGAGTGACAAGATGGCTTGGGGTGGTGTTGTTTTTTGTTTTAATGACAAAAACGATTGGAGCAATTGAAGGGCAGCCAAAAGTAACGACTGTAAACCCGCTTAGGGCGCGTGAAGTGTGGGTTGACCAAGATTTGGGGCATCTGGACCGACAGTATGAAGTGATAAAAAGGCAAGAGGTGGCTTCAACCTGGCTAATACAAGGTGACGTTTTGAACGATCGGGAGATAGTAGAGAGACTAAAAAATTTTGACAAAGCGCAGGAAGTCGGCATACTACTGGAAATTAGCCAAAAATTGGCTGAAAATGCAAATGTAATTTATCCGGCTCAAACATATTGGTATAACCCAAGGGCAGTTTTTTTGTCGGGATATGACCGAAAGGAAAGAAAGAGACTGATAGACCAGGTATATATGAACTTTTACGGTGTTTTTGGTAAGTGGCCAAAGTCGGTGGGAGCCTGGTGGATAGACTCGTATAGTCTTGAATACATAAAAAACAAGTATGGTTTGAAGACAGCAATGATTGTGGCAGATCAAAAAAATACCGATGGATATGGGGTTTGGGGACAGTGGGTGGGCGTGCCTTACTACCCAAGCAAACATAACTTGTTGACACCGGCTTCCAGCGAAAACAACAAACTGGCAGTGACGATAATTCAGTGGGCTCAACGGGACCCTTTAAGGGCCTATCTTGGCGAAGGTCCGAAATACTCCAACTATTCGGTTCAGGCAAATGATTATTTAAAACAAGGAGAAACCATCGAATACTTTGATAAAATTTCTAAAATTTATCTAGACAATGGTCAGTTAACTATCGGGCTGGAAGTGGGCCAGGAAGCGGTTGGCAACTTAGACGAACTTGAAAAACAGATAGCGAGACTAAAAAAGGCACGGGTAAATTTTGTGACCATGGGCCAATTTGGAGACGACTTTTTCATCAGACACCCAAGACTTGTGCCCGAGGTAAATTTGGGCGGATGGAACCTGGGAATAGCAAGTAGAGAAAACAGGAAACTAGGGCAATATGTTGAATATAATCAAGATGTTGCTTTTGGCGACTACTGGTTGGCAGACAGGAACGATTTTCTGGATAGAAATTTAGAAAAGTTGGCAAACAGGAAAAGAGAATATTTCCCTGTTTGGGGGGCGGTATTGCTACTGATAACAGTGATGGCATTGGCTAAAAGATGGGAGTGGTGGGCAGGGGGGAGCCTTATAATTATAAATTCGTGGGGTTTGTTGCTGAAATCCGGGTACCATTTGGGTTGGAAAGTAATGTATGGGACAGAAGTTGACCACCTGGTTTTGGTTCAAACATTGGTGGTTGCAACGGGAACCATATTGGTTTTTAAGTTGAGAAAAAAAATAAAATGGTGGCTGGGCTCTTTTGGACTGGTCCCTGCGATTTCGGCAATAAGTTATTCGGTAATAAACGGACAAAAGCATCTCGGAATGGTTTGGGGTTTGACGTTTTTGGGAATTAGGTGGGGAAATGAAGGAGTTGGGTTGGCGGGAAATAGAATGCCGGGGCGGCTGGTTGGCTCTTTTTTACATTTTCCCTGGGATAGGATTTGGGACAGTCCCTTTCTTGGAATAGTAGCCTATCCTTTGGTGATGTTGGGACTGGGTATAACTCTAAACCGATTGACGCGTAATTTTAACTTAAAATTGAAAAGGATGATTTGGTGGTTATTGATGGCGATGATGGTTATCAACCTGGGGCAAGTTTTTGCCAGCGAACCTAGGCTGGTGTCGATATTAAAATAAATGCAAACAAGGTTGGAAAAAATTAATAAAGTGGTTTACGAGAGGCAGGAAGGGGTGTTGGTGCTGGAAGACATTCATGATATTCATAACGCGGCGGCGATGTGGCGGACGGCCGACGCATTTGGCTGGCAAAAGATAGTGTTAATTTTTGAAAAGGAAAAGGCGTTTAATCCTAAGAGAGAGGGTAAAAAAAGCTCGGGCGGAACCAATAAGTGGCTGGATTTTGAGCTGTTTAGGTCAACCAGAGATTGTTTGACAACTCTGAAAGAAAGGGGTTATGAAATATGGGCGACAGTGGTTGACGACCGGGCCAATACCGTTTACGAGTCGGATTTTACCAAAAGAAAGTTGGCGATAATGTGGGGAAATGAGCACAGAGGATTGTCGGAGACGGCGGTGAAAATGGCTGACCGCAAGATATATATTCCAATGAAGGGTATGGTGCAAAGTTTGAACCTGTCGGTGACTGGAGGGATATTGCTTTTTGAAATTGAAAGGCAAAGGAAGAGGGCGGGTAAAGATAAGTACTTTCTTAGCCAAGAGGAGAGGGATAAGTTGGTAGAAAATTGGGGAGCGAAGAAATGCTGAATTCAACTTACAAACGCACCACCATTAATTGATAATGATTGTTGAAGTACCTCGAATGGAGTACTGAATTGTAAAACTTTTCTGGGACGGTTGTTAATCTCAAATACAATATCATCAAGTTCTTCCTGACCCAGATTATCGAAACTGGTTTTCTTTGGTAAATATCTTCTGATTAATCCGTTGGTGTTTTCATTGGTACCTCGCTGTCCCGAACAGTATGGATCAGCAAAGTAAGTCTTAATACCCATTTGGTTTAATTCTTCATGTTTGACAAACTCAGTGCCATTATCCATAGTTACCGTTCTGGCTGGTAGTCTGGTAAAGATTTGTTTTTGGGCTTCAATAGTATCCGTTGATAATTTTGAATTGATAATTATGGCTTGGAGATATCTGGTTTTTCTCTCTACTTCGGTATGGATAATCTTACTTTTTGTTTGTTGGCCGATAATTGAGTCGCCTTCCCAATGGCCAAACTGTTTTCGTCTTTCGACTCTTTTATCCCTACTATGGATAGAAACACGATTGGGTATTCTAATTCTCTGAACTTTTCGGCCATACTTCTTGTATCGTTTCCTTTGCTTTCTGGTTAAGTACTCCCACAGCTTCTTATTCTTGTTTTTGGAATCATAGATAGATCGATAAATTGATTCATAGCTGATGACTTGATGGCCGCGTTTTAGTTTGAGTCTGCCACTAATTTGTTCTGGTGACCAGCCATCTCTCAGATTCTCGGTTACATATGAATACAACCACTGTCTTTGCCACCAGCACTTTTTCTTTATCTGACGATTCCTCTTGTTGGCTAGGTTTTGAGCATGGATAGCAATGTAACCATCATCGTGCCGATTTCTTTTTAGCTCTCGGTCAATTACTGTGTGATCTCGACCCAGACGTCTACCAATTTCCCGAGCAGACAACCCGGACCCGAACCAAACAGCTATTTTGTCTCGTTCATTAGTTTTTAATTGCATAACCTGAATTTTACTTCAGGTGGTGCATTTGGTTTGTGAACTCATCAATAGATTTGGGCGGCAAGTGGAATGATATGATTATAAGACAAAAAATGACAGGAGTGGAAAAACAGTTGAAAATAAATTAGGGTCTTGCATAGATAAGAGGCTTCTTTTAAGCTAAACTTACCTAAATGCAG
>CAZIHS010000008.1:0-21108 GCA_964538765.1 uncultured Gammaproteobacteria bacterium
GGAGAACTTCCTCCACCGGCTTACGCCGGTAGTTTCAAGTTAGGTCTTATGAAGGCTTTTGAAAAAACAAAACCATAAACAGCATCAACAATAAAGCCACTGTGTAGGGATTAAAAAGCCGTATCAATCCAAAGATAAGTAGGGTGGTGGGCAGTAGAGCGAGCAACAGTCTTTGGAAAAATAGAACTGGCAAGAACAGGCTTAATGAAAGGCAAAAAATAAAAAACATTATTATAAATATACAAATCAAATACCACCTGGATGGCGGAACCAGATTGATGTAAAGCATCAGACTTGGCCAGGTGACAACCGACAGATAGCGCCAGTCAATTTTGGGTCGCCGGAAAGGCAGATTGGTCATCGAGTTTAATTTTATCGATAATTCGGACTAGTTGACGGGTGCGGGTGGTGCTGACCTTTTGATACTGGTCGGAAAGAGAGTTTATTTTGTCACCGATTTTCTCAAACTCAAGATTGTATACCTGAAATTCGTCGGCGAATTTTTTTATGTAGCTTATTATGGTTTGGACATTTTTTTGATAGTGAAAATTGTCATAAGATTGACGGACCATCCGAAGGATGGCGGTAAAACTGAAAGGGCCAGCCAAGACAACTTTTTTGCTCATAGCTTCCTGCCAGATTTCAGGAAACCGCTCGTAGATAAAACTAAAAATCATTTCGTTTGGAATAAACAGGATAACAAAATCAACCGTGTTTTCTTCAGGATTAATATAGTCCCGCGTTGAGACTTGCTTTATCTTTTCCTTCACATCCTGGGCAAAGGCCTTGAGATGTTGGTCTTTCTGATTTTGATCTTCAGTTTCGCTCATTTTGACTAAATTTGAGTAGGGAAATTTGGCATCGATGTTGATTTTGACGCCATCGGGCAGAAGGACGGTAAAATCGGGGCGGGATTGACCGGTGGTGAGTTGTTTAAAATAATCAACACCCGAGATAAAACCGGCGATTTTTAAAAGATCCTCGGCGATTTGTTCACCAAAAGCACCGCGGTTTTGATTGTTACTTAAAACCCTTTTAAGGCCGTCAGTGGTGGTTTTTAACTGCTCGGTAAGGTATTTTTGCTCTTCAAGTTTTTGGGTAAGTGTAGAAAAAGCGCCAATGCGATTCTGCTCGGCCGCTTCAAGCTTTTGTTGATTTTTAACCTGTTCGTCCAATACTCGTTTGACCAATTCTTCAATGGCTTCTTTTTTGTTGACCAGGTCGGTTGAAATTTGTTGCTTTTCGGCCTGGAGCCTTTGGGTGGCGAGCAGAACCAGGCTTTCATTGGCGTTTTGAAGAACCTGGGGAAACTGTTCGTTGAGTTTGTTTATGATTTCAACGCTGATGTCGGCCGACTTGGTTTTATTCTGACGGATGATTAAAAAGACCAGAAGAACAATAGTTGCGATCAGAAGGGTGTAGACCAGAAGCATAGTTTATTTTAACTTAAAAGAAGGGAGCGGTTGAGTTCTGATCTACACCCTTGTCTTTTCGGAAGAACTAACAGATATCATGGCTTACGTTCATAATCAGGAATCGTTACAGACTACCTTCTACTTTGTCGGTTACCCTCATATCTAGCAAGATGAGATTGTTCGCTGGCTTGTCGAAGATATTTCAAATGAAAAACATCGCAAAAATCTAAACTGGTCAACTCGTCGACAGGAACAAACAAAATTTTCTGCCCTTCAAAACAGTAAATTGGGCTATGACCGTCATATGGTGCCCAATAGAATCGCCTTGTGATGTGATTGCTGCCAGCAGTGAATGTATCATCGCTTAAACTTTTAAGTACTTCAGGCGTTATTGGGTACCCCGTCTCTTCAAGTAGTTCTCGGGCGGCAGCGACTTCATCGGTATCGTCTGTCTTTTCTCTTTTGCCTCCGCAGATACACCATCTGTTGGGTTCCGCGATTGTTGACAAATTATCACGATGCTGTACCAAGACAGCGCCGTCGTCTCGCACTAATACAACACCCACATAGGTATAATTCATGTTAGATAGTCTTAACCTGATCTACAGTTATTGCTCTTCGAGAGACATCTGGATATTGCCGTATAATATTACATAATTTTGTTAAGGTTGACTCCCCAAAAAATGATCTCAATTCTTCGTCTTTTGCCATTCTACGCACCGCGCCCTCAAAACCTATTTTGTCATTTTTTACATTAGGAAGAGATGCCGACGGGTCAACAAAACCGTAATACATCGCTCGTAAACTTACTGCTAAGTTAAGCAATAGGTCACATGCATATTCTGAGGAGAGTAAGCGAAACTCTGGGTGATCTAATCGACCAATACCGCCATTAGTCAAAACCTTGGTTTTGATATAAACGGGATTCATCAGTCTTCCAATACCCCATTCTTCAGGGAGTAACATCATTGGAGTTATTCTAGAGAATGTCGCCCTGACGATGTTTTCTGCGGGAATTATTCCTTTCACCGCCCCTTTGTTCTCGGCTGATACGCATACCGATGGTTCCTCTCTCAAAGAGATGTGAAGGTGTTGCGAATGAACGACGGGAGAAACAATCTGTTTTCGACATTCTGCTCGCAATAAGTCTCCAAATCGTGACATTGTCTCAAGATGCTGATCTACACTTTGTGGGGCTGTACGAAATTCAATGCCCACCCTTCCTATGGCACTCGCTTCCAAAAACTCACTGGGTCTTACTTCCCAAAGTTGTTTTGCAAATCCTATAAGATTTGTAGTTTTGCTTTTGTGTCCAATAGAATAATTGGGGTTACTTCCCCAAAGACCGCTGGGTGCTTCGGCAGGATCGGCACCAGGACTAAAGAAAAAAATCTCTAATTCCGTACCAACCAATAATCTTCTCGACGTGGGTAATCCTTCCCCCTCAAGCGCTCGACCAAGCTGTCTGACAAGGTAATCCAATTCTCCGTGAGTACAGGAGGTGGGGGGACAAAAGAGATGGTCCGGAGTGATGTTTGGGGGATTATATTTTATTGTATCAATCAGCATATTATCGGATAACGTAACACATGATAGGTATATAGTCAATACATATAGGCTGCTTTAAAATTAACTTACCCGGTCACCTATAAACTCTTCAACTTTCTCAGTTAAACATTCAAAATTCGTTCGAACGCATAAATACGTTTTAGAGACGTTCCCAATTGTCGGGCGTTCTGGCTACCCAAAGTATTTACCCGAAAGAAAATGAAGATTGTCGTGATCGGGACAGGTGGCGGTGGGGGCAAATTGGAGAGAAAGTATTTTGTCGTAGACGTCGGATATTTGCCCGATAAGCCGGGCTTCGTCCTGGTTTGTGAGGGTAAAATTTTTCCTGACAAATTGACCCTTGGCGTTGGGCTGGATAAAATCGATGGTTCCCGAGCTGACCTGGTAGTTAAAACCATGGGCGTGGCGACAAAGGATTTTATAAAAGACCAGCTGGCGGAAATAGTCGCCGTCCGGTGACAACTCCAAATACTTTGAATCGGGTTTGCCGGTTTTGTAATCTACCACATTGACCGTTCCACCGCCGAGAAGTTCCAGCTTATCAATTTTGCCGGTAAGCGGGATTGAATCGGTTGAGGAGGAGAGGGGGCGCGGGAGACGGACGTTGTAGGATTTAAAATCTTTCTCAACAAGACATCGGCTGTTAAATTCATGACTATAACGAAAATAGTAATCGGAAAGTGTTTGGCGACCAAATGCCAACAGATCGGCCATATCTTTTTCAGACAAGTTTTCTTTATATAAATTTTGTTCAAAAACTTTCAGAAACTTATCTTTGGTGATTAGTTTATTTTGGGAAATTAAAACTTGATGAAGATAGGCCAAAACACCATGGACACTGGTACCAAAGGAGAGGCTTTTGTTTTTTACTTGAGGCAGGCGGAGAATTGTTTTGAAGAAAAAGCAAAGAGGACATTTTAGATAGGAATTTAGATGAGTGACATTGAAACGATATTGGGTCGATAAATAATGATTTAGGTATCCTTTTAGGTCGGCTGACAGCAGTTTGGCAGGGCGGGGAGTATAGAAAGAAAACAAACTTTTTGACTGACTGTCGGGGGACGATTTATCTTCCTCGATTAGCTTCTGGTCTATTTCGTTGATAAAACGACAGGGAACCTGTGGACGGTTGGACTGGTTGTAAAGAGAATAACTGATATAAATTTGGTTTTTGGCGCGGGTGAGAGCAACGTAAAACAAACGACGGTCTTCTTCAAGGTTTGCGTCAGTGACAAGGGCAGTGATGTCGGTTTTTACTATTCCAAGGGGCAAACTAATTAGATCCCGGCCATAGGCACCATCCCACTTACCCTCAATTACCTGGTATAGAAAAACGTGTTGAAATTCGAGACCTTTGGCCTTATGAACTGTCATTAGACGGACAGAGGAAGAAAGGTCGGAAATAAGCGGTTGACAGCTGATCGAGAGCTGATTTTCGGACATTAGTTTTAAATTTTGAATCCACTGCTCTAAACTGATTTTTTCACTTTGAAGGCTTTGCTTGAGGTATGAGTATAAGGCGTTTAGCTGATTTAATAGTCCAAGCGATTTATGTCTGAGAATCCAACGGAGAAAACCAAAGCGACGAAGAACGAAGGTAAAAACAAAATCGGCCGGGGAATTTTGGCTGATTTTAGAAACCTTTTGAAGTGACCGGCAAAAATATTTGATCTTATTAATGGTATTTTTGCTTAGATTCAGTGAAGTTAAGAGGTTTTGATTGAATATAAGATCAATCAGCGGTGTGGCGGTTTTTTTTGAATAGCCATATAGAGTGTAGAGATCGGCAGATTTTAGCCGGAGAAACCGAAAAGACAAAATTTTGGCCAAAAGAAAGTTGTCTTGAGGGTTGATGATAAATTCAAACAAAGAGAGAAATTGCTGGATTTCAAAAACCTCTAAAACATTGGTTGAATCGGCAAGAAGATATTTTAGCTGATGTGCCGCCAACAGGGGCATAAGGTCATAGGCATCTAAATTGTTTCGATAGAGTACGGCGATTTCTGATGGAGGAACACCTTGGTCAATAAGCGTTTTAATTTTCGAGGCAATATGGTAAGCCTCCTCTAACGGATTGGAGGCTACAAAAAGATTGATGGGGTCGGGATCCTGCGCTCGGGACGCAATCAGGGTTTTATCTATGTTTTTGATATAGTGGGCGATACGATTCTGGTTTTGGGAAATAACCGAACTACTCGAGTCTAAAATTAGCTGATGGCTTCGATAATTGTTTTTTAAAATGATTAGTTTGATGTCATTTTGAAACCGCTGATAAAAGGTAAATACGTTTTCGACGGAAGCGCCCTGGAAACGGAAGATGGACTGGTCGTCGTCACCGACGGCAAATATATTTGGCTGATTCTGGTTTTTAATTAGAAGATCGAGGATTTGATATTGAGAGGAATTGGTGTCCTGAAATTCGTCGACAAAAAAATAGTGGTATTGTTCCTGATATTGGGAAAGAAGCTCGGGATAGCGGCCAAAAGCATCGATAACCCACAAAATCATATCTTCGTAATCGTAAAGGCCCTGATCTAACAATGTTTGTTGGTAGGCACGGTAGATGAAGAGAAGATCGTTTTGCTTGGAAAGGCGGGCGGCGGTTTTGTCGACAAAATCAACAATTGATTTTTTTAACTGGGAAAGGGATATTTCTTTGCTTTGGAAAAGTTTTAAATACAGGTCAAGACGGGAGCGGTAAAGAGGATGGAGTTTAGGATTTTGACTGTGTTCAAAAATCAAACTGACCAACTGTTTCTGGGCCTTGGCCGAGGCGCGGATGCCGGTAAGTTTTTTGGCCAATGGTAAAGATAAACCAACGAAGTCGGTGGCCAACTGGATTAATTCCGAAAGCCGATCGGGGCTGATATTTTCCTTTTTTAAGGTTTTAAGACTGCGGATGATGTCTTTTTGATAGAAATAGGTATAGTTAAGGTTTTTTAGTTGACTGGTTGAAGGAAGCTGGTCAATTATTTTTCTGATAGTGTGAATTTGGGAGGCGTCGTTTTGAGGTGTTGATTCAATTTTGGAAAAAAGAAAATACTGGGGATTATCCTTAATAACAGAGTTGCAAAAGGCATGGAAAGTACAGATTCGAACCCCATAGGAAGCAGGGCCAATGAGAGAAAGGAGGCGTTGGCGCATGTTTAGAGCGGCACTGTCGGTGAATGTTAAGCATAAAATATTGCTGGGACTAATTTGAGTTCTTTTTAGAATATTTCCTATTCTAAGGGCGATAGTTTGAGTTTTTCCAGTACCGGCGCCGGCGATAACCATGACTGGCCCTTCGATAGTGTCAACGGCCTGCCTTTGGGGCGGATTCAGTTTTTGATATTCCTGATCAAATTGGGTTGGCGGTGTAACTGACATAAATTGATTAGCGGCGGGGAACTGTTAGGACGAAGATTCCTTGAGAAGTTGTTGGAGAATTTGGCGCGCCAAGGTGGGGTTGGCGGCACCACCTGACAACTTCATCAGCTGACCAATAAGAAAACCGATGGAAGCCGGGTTTTGACGGTAGTCGGAAATGGCTCGGGGGTTGTCGGCAATTACCTGTTTTGCGAGCTTATTGATTTTTTCGTTATCAGAAATCTGAATCAGACCTCTTTTGGCGGCTATTTCAAGCGGTGACTCCTGAAGCAGATGGGATTCGACGATTAGCTGCTTGGAAACAGATGATGAAATTTTTCCTTCTTCATTCGCAGTAAACAGTTCCCAAAAAAATCGGGGAGTCAAATTCAGGTCGGTGATATTTTTTTTCTGTTCGTTCAGATAGGTTCGAACCGGTCCTAGAAATAAGTTAGCGGTATGCTTGGCAAATTTGGAGGCTTGTTGGGGGTGCTGTTGGGCAACAAAACCGACAATGCCATCAAAGGTGGTGGCGGAAACCATGTCTTGAGCAATAAGATTGGCATCATAGTCGGAAAGCCCATATTCGGTTTGATATCTTTTAATTTTTGAATCGGGCATTTCGGGCAAGCTTTCCCGAATAGTGTTAATTGACGATTCTTCGTAATATATCGGAGGAATATCGGGTTCAGGAAAATATCGGTAGTCGGCACTGCCTTCCTTTTGCCGCTGCAAAAAAGTTGCCTGGCGGGCGGCGTCATATCCACGGGTAGTTTTGTTGCCGGGACTCTTGACGATTCTTTTTTCTTCAAACTCGGTTATTTGACGGTTAACTTCATAATCGATTGCGGCACTGACCCCGGTGAGCGAAGCGACGTTTTTTATTTCGACCAAAGGGGTAAAGTAGGCCTGACCATCTATTTCGATTTTTACGTTAACGGTTGGTTCGCAACGCATACTTCCCTTCTCGATATCGGCATCGGAAATATCAAGATATCGGATAATCTGTTGGACTTTGGAAAGATACTTTTTCGCCTCGGCGGCAGAAACAATGTCGGGCTCTGAAACAATTTCAACCAAGGGGACACCGCTTCTGTTAAAGTCAAGGAGAGTGTCTTGACCCTGATGAATTGATTTTCCGGTATCTTCTTCTAAATGAGCTCGGTTGATTCTGACTTTATGGCCGTCTATGATTAAAAAACCATTAACAGAAAATGGCTTCTGCAACTGAGTTATTTGGTAGCCTTTTGGAAGATCTGGATAGAAATAGTTTTTGCGTTCGAAAAAAGTGTGTTGGTTGATGGAGCAGTTGAGGGCAAGACCAAGCTTGATCGTCCAATCACAGGCGGTTTTGTTGGGAACCGGCAGGGCGCCGGGAAGACCGAGACAAACCGGGCAGGTGTGGGTGTTGGGTTCAACTTGAAAATGGCAAGCGTCGCAGCCGCAGAACATTTTTGATTTTGTTTTGAGCTCGACGTGGATTTCAAGACCGATAATTGGAGTTATTTTTGACAATTTATGAGTTTGATAATTAACTGGAAGCTGGTGGATTAACTTTTATAAAATTGGCCATTTTGCTTGGGATTAATTTATAGTTTAGGCGTTTCATATCTTTGGTTTTTGGAGATGATAATCGGTGTTGTCTTCAAAGATTTTGGCGACCTGGTAGACGAGATCTTCCCTTTTTTGAGGACAAATTATTCCAAGGCCAATTGGCAGACCAAGACCGTCAAAACCGCAGGGAATAGAAATACCGGGTAAACCTGCAATAGAGGACGGCTCAAGCAACATATCTTGAATTTCGCCAAACATTGACTGTCCTTTGGTGGCACCAATTTCGAGAGCTGTTGATGGTGAAACGGGCCCAATTATTGCGTCGACTTTTTGAAACTGATTGTCAAAATCCTGACAAATAAGGGTTCTGACTTTTTGGGCTTTTAGGTAATAGGCATCGTAGTATCCAGCTGAGAGCGAGTAGGTGCCAAGCATAATCCGGCGCTTGGCCTCTGAGCTAAAAAAGGATCGGTCAAAGCCATATCGAATGCCATCAAATCTGGCAAGATTGGACGAAACCTCGGATCTTTGAAGAATGGTATAAACAGCAATACTATATTTTGGATCAAGAACATCTGGAAGTTCGATAATTTCGGCACCCAGTTTTTTTAGCAGTTGGCTGGCTGATAATATTGAGTCTTTAACCTCTGGTTGAATTTCTTTTGGAAAATAGGAAAGAGGGAGTCCAATTTTCAGGCCTTTTAAGCTGGATAGTGATTCGGGCTTGACCCAGGGCGATTCTTCTATTGAAGTGGCGTCAAGAGGATCGTGGCCGGAGATAATTTCTAAAATATCGGCGGCATCGTCAACGGTTTTACAGATGGGACCGGGAGAGTCGGTGCTTGATTTCATGGCTATTAAACCATAGCGGGAAACCCGGCCATAGGTTGGTTTGAAACCTACAGTGCCACACCAGGATGAAGGTTGACGAATTGACCCGGCAGTTTCCGAGCCCAAGGAGACGATGGTTTCGTCGGCGGCAATAGCGGCAGCTGAACCACCACTGCTACCACCGGGTAGACGGGAAGTGTTCCATGGGTTTTTGGTTGGTCCAAAGTCGGAGGTTTCGGTGCTGGAACCATGGGCCCAGGCATCCATATTTGTTTTGCCAATAATTATGGCCCCGGCAGATTTTAAGCGAATTATTGAGGTGGCGTCGTACTGACCAATATAGTTTTTCAGCACATTTGAGGCAGCAGTAGTTGGAAGACCCAGGGTAAGAAAATTGTCTTTAACCAGTATAGGGATGCCCCCTAAAGGTTTGTCGACATCAGCGGCAGCGGCCTGGCTAAGAGCCGACTTTTCACAAATGTTGATACAGGTGTTTAACAAACTTTGGTCTCTTTTTATTTTGGCGATACAAGCCATAACCAAATCGGTTGGGCTGAATTTCTTGGAGGTTAAACCGCTTTTGGCCTGTTTTAAGGTTAGACTATTGAGAGTGGTCATGATTGTTTTTTGTTAACACTGCCGGTTTTGAAGTAGCCTTTGAGGTTGGCCCTGGACTGTGAGATGGCTAATTCCTGACTAAGCGACGGGCAAACCTCGTCGGAACGGAAAACGTTTTGTTTTTGATTAACCTGGTAAGTTGGGGGAAGGTTGACAGTTTGTGACTCAATTTCATTTAAAACATCAACATATTCGGCGGCCTTTGACAGCTGATCTTTTATCTGACCTTCTTCCTTTGTAAGGATTAACTGTGAAAGGTTGGCAATGTGTGCTATTTGATCGTCGGTGATTTGGACATTGGTCATTTTGGGTTATTTTAATCAAAAATTTTTAAATTGGGGAGCTTGGCCTTGGCCCGAAGAAATAGCCAGCGATATTTATCGACAAGGTTATAAAGAGGATAGAGTTTGGAGTTAATAATAAGATCCCAGGTGCCAACATATTCGACCAGGCTGCCGCCGAAACCCTGCTTAAACCGGTGAAAACCATAGCCAAGATCGCCCTCTTTGGCATTTGGCCCAAGACACCCCCACATGTCAAACGTTTTAAGCCCGAGTGATTTTCCAAGTTTAATGGTCTCCCACATAAGCAGAGTTGGCGCCATGGTTTGACGGTGAATGTCTTTAGAGGCACCATAGGGATAAAACAGCTTATCTTTTTCTATAAACAGCATAAAGGCCGACAGTATCTGGTTTTGAAAAACAGCAAAAACCAGTTTTACCTTACCAGTTGGTTTTAGTTTTTCCCACAAATGGCGGTGATAATTTTGGGAGTGAAGGTAAAAACCCTGACGGCGGGTGGTGTCAAAAAGAAGTTCGAGATAGTTTTCAAAACCATTGTTAGTGGTATCTTCAACAATTTTTACATTGTGACGGTTGGCAATTTTAATGTTGTAACGGGTTTTGGGGTGAAGTAAGGATAAAAGCTCAGACTCTGACCTGGTAAGGTCAACAAGGTAGGTGTGAGGATAAAAGGCAACTTTTGGGGAAATCACCATGCCGGGGAAACTGACTTCCGAAGAAAGTTTTTTTTCGGTTTGATCGGGTAGATAAATTCTTCGGTATACGTCGGGTTCAAATTTAACAAAGATAGCGTTTTCGTCGGCGGCTATTTTTTTTACGTTGACGATCATTTCGGAAGTAATTTCAGGACCCCGGAGAATGGTGCCAACAGAATATCTGGTTTTGGGAATTTGATGAAAACTTACAGAGTAGGCAGAAGTTAAGATATTTTTGTTGAAAACTCCTAACCGGTATACCTTGTGGCCTTGACCAATTTGAAAGTCGCCCCACTCCCAAGTTTGGACGGGGTGGGTAATTAATTCATTATATTTGGGCTTTTCTTCCTGGTAAAGAATCCGGGTTATCACTAGATGATTATAAGGCAAAATTGAAAATAGTTAGTGGTGGCTTACAGATCAGACAATTGGACTCTGATATCGGCGGTGGATTTAGGGAGTTTTAATAAATATCGGCGTCGTAAGTAAACTCGGAATCGGGGCGGGTTTGGGGACGAAAATTGCGAACAAAGTTTTCGGGGGCATCGAGAATGGTTAAGTCTTTTGAAATATCACTGATGAAACGGGAAGGCTCGTTTAATGAGCTTTTGCCGTAGAAAAGCCGTCGGGTGGCGTAGGTGAGATAAAGAAATTCTTTGGCACGGGTAATGCCAACATAACAAAGCCGGCGCTCTTCTTCAATGTTGGTGTCTTCAATCATACTTCGCGAATGGGGTAGAATCCCCTCTTCAAGGCCAACAATAAAAACCACTTCAAATTCCAGGCCCTTGCTGGAATGGAGTGTCATCAGCCTGACGCCATGTCGGTTTTCTTTCTTTTTATTTTTTTCCTGGAGTGAATATTCCTGTTGAACCAAAGTGACGTTTTCGAGAAAGTCATCAAGTTTTAAATGGGCCGAGGCAACAGACTTTAGCTCCTTTATGTTATCCAGCCGGCGCTGGTCGTCTTCGTCCTTGGGATCGAATTTCTCAAGATATCCAGACGCTTTTATTGCCGATTCCATTGCCTGTAATGATGTATGTTTTTTAGATTCGTAGCTGTCTAAAAATTGTTTAAAAAGTTGCCGCCGTTTTTTTCCAAGAGATTTTTCCAGCCGGCCCCAAGACAGATCGTCACTCGGGTTAACCACCAGCCGAAGCATGGCGATAACATCTTTAATTTCTGACCGATCATAAAAGCGAAGCCCTCCAATAAGAACATAGGGGATATCCTGTTTTAGAAAAGCTTCCTCGATCACCCGGGATTGAGCATTGGTTCGATAAAGCACGGCCATGTCGGAAAAAGGAACGGCAAGATTTTTTGAAAGTAAATCTATTTGGGAGGCTACATATAAAGCCTCACTGATTTCCGAGTCGGCCTCAAATATTTTTATCTTTGAATTTGTATTTTTTTTTGTAAACAGGGTGAGGATCGGATGAGAATTATTTTTGGAAATAATTTGATTGGCGGCCGATAAAATGGTGTTGGTGGAACGGTAGTTTTCTTCAAGATTGATCACGGTGGTGTCGGAAAAATCGGCAGTGAAAGAATTAAGATTGCGATAATCGGCACCCCGCCAGCCATAGATAGCCTGAGAGGCGTCGCCGACGGCAGTGATTTGGCGATTTTTTAAACACAGAAGCTTGGTGAGTTGATATTGGATTTGGTTGGTATCCTGATACTCGTCAATTAAGAAATGAGTATATTTTTGTTGGTAAAAATCTAGAACCTCGGGGCAGGTTGTAAAAAGCTTGACAGTTTGAAAAAGAAGGTCATTAAAATCTAGAGCCTGAAACTTGGCCAGTTTCTGCTGATATTTTTGGTAGACTTTGGCGGCATAAGACTCGAAAAAGCCCGACGCCCGGTCGGAGGCCTGTTTTGGCGATATAAAGCTGTTTTTTTGGTTTTCAATAAAATAGATGAGAGACGAAGGTTTGAACTCTTTGGTATTGAGATCCAGCTCGGATAGCACCTGACGGATCAGATTTTCCTGGTCATCAGAGTCGTAGATTGTAAACGAGGGAGAAAAACCAAGATAGTGGATGTGGTGACGAAGTATCCGGCAGCAAAAGGAATGAAAGGTGCCGGCAAGAACCCCGACCGGGGCACCTTTGGAACCGGGCAAAAGATGGTTCATCCGCAATTTCATTTCGCCGGCGGCCTTATTGGTAAAAGTCAGCAAAACTATTTGATCGGAAGGAATTTGATGTTCGGTAACAAAAAATGCCGCCCGGTGAGTTAATACCCTGGTTTTCCCCGAACCGGCACCGGCCAAAACCAAAAGCGGGGAACCCCGATGGGTGACGGCACTTAGCTGAGCTGGATTGAGACCGGTATAAATCTTGTCCACCTTGATACTTTAGTACATTATTTGGGCAGCTTGTAAATTCTGGTTTGATTTGACTGAAAAACCAGCAGGGCCCCGATGTTGGAAAAGTTAGCTTCGTTTAGCTGTTTGTATTTTTCCCGTTCTTTGTCGCCGACAAAAATGTAATCGACATTGTACTTTTGGAGAAGCTGGCGCAATTCGGCCTCATTAGTTGATTGATAAATTTTTTCAACGTCGGTGGCACGGGCGCTGGGCTGGTCGTAGCCGCCCCGCCACAGCCACTCATGAACCACCCAGCCCTGGACGGTAGGTAAACCGGTGGTAGTAGAGACCTGGTTATAGGTGGTATAGCTGTCACCAACAGCTTCCAGCATAATCGGCTGACCCTGAATGTTTTGATTGATCCAGTCAATAGCTTTAAGATTGTCGGGAAACTGGGTCTTTAGAAAATTTAAACCCCAAAGGCCCTGATATTTTTTAAGCCTGGTTTTGGGAACTGCCGACCCGGGGTCATAGTAGGTTTCCAATAATCCATAATATGATTTAATGGCGAAATATGGGTAGATAAGATGAATGGTAAAAACAAGGCAAAACAGCAGCCGATAGGAGATGTTGAGAAAGCGGGCAGAAAGCAGGGTGGTAAGACGGTATAAGATATAGCCAGAACAAAGAGAGTAAATAATAAAGGCTTGATAAACCAGCTTGAACATGGTGTTGGCCCGGCGATGCTCGTAGATGTAGATATCCTTAATGTAGCCAATTTCAGGAATAATAATGAGGATGGTGGCGGTTACGATTAGGGAAAAAACAAAAAAATCAGTAAACGATAAAATCTGGGTTGGCTTGATATTTGATTTTTTTAAGAGGTAATAAACAACCGTAATCAGAAAGGGAAAAGATATTAGCCAAAAGCCTCCATATAAGATAAATAATTGATAGAAGGGAGTGTGACTGTCGGAAAGACGAAGCCCCTCGGCCATCGGAGTAAAGTTGGCAGAAAATGGCAGAGTGAAAAGGTACCAGGCAACAATGACAGCAATACCGTTGGCAAGGATGGCTTTAACCGAATCTTTGAGGCTAAAAAGGTTTGGATTTTGATAAAGCTGATAAAGGTGGGCCGCAAGATAAGACAGGCCAAAAACCAAACCGTATACGGCAAAATCCCAGGCATTGGTCATATAGGCCAAAGACAGGAAAAAGCCTAGAGGGATAAAAATTTGGGGTTTAAGGACTGAAAAAAATGAAGCCGTTGGTGTTTTTGAATGACGGTTGAGCCTGGTTTTCAATTTTGGGACCGAGGTTGATGGAAATATAATTCCTTGATAGTAAGAAAATAGAAAGGCCATGATCAGGATAACAAAGGGAATTCCGTTCATATGACCGTGCAAGTCGGCAACAACAAAACTATAGATGGGGAATTCGTGAATGGTTTTGTCTTTAATGTCGGGGTCAAAGCCAATAAAACGAGTGGCGTCGGGGTACCAATAACTTAAAGCGGCTTTGGTGACTTCAGCCTTTGTTAAAACCAGTGATCCGTTGTTGTTGGTTTTAATTATTTTTCCGATTTTATAGACAGAATGAAGATTACCTCCAAAAGTTAGAATAAGCGCAGAGACAAGGCCGACCGAAACGATGTTTTTGAAATTGATTTTTGAGAGAAGAGAAGCGACCAGGTTTGTTGAAAAAGAAAATCCGGAAACAAAGGTAAGAGAACAAACGGTGGCGATAGAAAGGTTGTAGGTAATAGCTGAAGATAAACCACTGATTTTGGTAATTAGGGCAAAAATCAGATGGCCAAAATAGTAGTAGTTGATAGTGTGGCCAGAAAACCACATGTCGGCCGGCGGAAAATAACGGGAACGAAGCGCCGAATTGACAAAACCCCAATCCATAAATTTTTCCAACCCTTCAATATCGGGCGAAAAACCACGAACGTATGACCAAAGAGCTAGAACTAAAAGAAATAATGCCTCTTGAAAAAAGATGGTTTTGAGGTTTGATTTCAGGCTGGAGGTAAACGAAGCCAGATCGTTCTTTACCAGCAAATAGTTGATTACAGAGAAGATAACCATTATCAAAAAAACGGAAGTTGAGGTAAAAGGGATAATTGAAAAAACTCCAAAAGTTAGGAGAACATAGGTAATGAGACCTAACGACAGGTACTTGGAAAAAATGTAGCCACGGTCAATAAAACGAGGAAAAAGTTTTAAAACCAGCGGCAGATTTGGCAGAGACAAAATCAGAATGGTGAACCACCAAGTGAGAATTGAGGAGAAGTCAGCGGTCATAATGGTTAGCTTCCAAAAACATAATAAAAAATTGGACCAATTATGGCATTAAGCGCCGAAGGCGCGGTAACTTGGGAAGCCAAAAGCCAGCAAATAAATCCAAAAAAGACGCCGCCAATAAAGTCTATTGGATAGTGAAAGCCAAGGGGAATTCGCAATAGAACTAGAAAACCGGTGACAGAAAGGTAAACAGGCAAAGGGTAGTTTAACTGATATTGGAGAATAAACAGGAGAAAAAAAACAGCCTTAACGGCATGACCCGAAGGAAAACTGCCAACTCGATACCATTTAGTAAGCAGCCCACTTGGGAGCCGGTGATGAAGACTGACAAGCGGACGAAGCCAAAACTTTTGAGTTTTAAGATATTTTTCAATTACTTCGCTGAGGATAGAGGCCACTAGAAGCTGCCAAAATATATTTAGGTCGACCTTGATAAGCAGGGATGAAAGGTAAAAAAGATAAAGCCAAATTAGATAGTTGGAAACCACAATAACCTTGGAACCAAAGGGCCGGGACGATAGCCAGCCAAAAAAATCGGTTGAGGGTTGCCAAAACAGGAATCGGTGAAAGGCTGAAAACATAATGTTTTAAATGTAGGAGCGGAATAGTCGGCCCCAGTCTGAAGACATATATTGGGCGAGCCGAGGTTTACCGACGAAATTATACCAGTAACCGTCGTGATAGGCGTTGGAAGCGGCAAAAGACCAGGGGGCGATTGGGCTTTGAAGAAGTAGTTTTTCAAACCATTCGGGCAGAAGGTGGTAGATAAATTTTTGACCGCGGGAGGCAAAGGTGTCTTTTTTAATACCGACCTTGAGGTTGGGAAGGCTGTTTAGGCCAACAATTTTAACATCGTTAAAAGTGCCCAGTCCCAGTTTTTGACCCAGAGAAAGGTATTCAATTTCAGAAGGATTAAAACCAATTATTCTGGCGGCAGTGGCGTCAAGAGCAACTTCATCGGTGCTGGCAAGAATTAGATTGGCGGGGCGCCAGCTCATGGCTCTTGGCCCCGGTCCATAGCCAACCACACTGCCATCCATTGAAGCCACGATATTGGGATGAAGTTCTTTTTGAATTTGCAGAAGATCGATGATGGCCTGATGGATACGACGGTGACAATGGTGCCGGTTGGTGTTGAGCATACCAAAATAGTTTTTTATCGAACCGGTGGTAGTGGTGAAAACGTGTGATTTCAAAGTACAAAGACTGATGAGGGGTTTATGGAAAATTATTTTGGGAAGGAGGATGCCCTTTGGAAAAATTTGATTTAGGACAAGCATGTTGGCCTTTGGGCGGTAGACGGTGTAAGCCTCGTCGGTGAGATAGTGGATTTTAACGCCATATTTCTTTGCCACCTTTTCCCAGCCGTGATTTTTAGCACCAATTTTTACCTTGGTAACAACGGTTCTGTTTTCAACCGGAATAATATTTTTGGAAGAGACGCCATTGTCGATAAGCCACTGAAGAGTAGCGTCTAAATGCCAGGGAGGAGTTGAAACCGCCGGATAAAACTTGGTCCAGGACAGATTCAGTTTTATTATGGTTGGGGTGTTTTTTGGACGGGGAAAAGAGGAAAAAAGGTTTTGATGGTCGGAGACGGCGGTGGAGGCCGATGTTGATTTAATGAAGACGGTAGAAGCGGTCATGAGTATATGATGTTAACCGAGAGTTATTTTTTTTTAAAGATCATAATTTTAGGGTGGTCGTAGACAGTAAAAGACTCGTCGGCAGACTGATCGTTTATCGAAAACGAGAAGAGCCGGGGATATGAGCTGAATTCGGCTACCTTGGTGTAATTTAACCGGCCGGCAAAAAGATTTTTATAATAGTCAGCTGTTTGCGGGTAACACTTGCCGGGCGGCAGGCGTTGACAATCGGTTAATTTTTGAAGAGGAGTGTAGAGACGGTTGCTGGCAATAACTAAATAATCGGCCGAATTTAGCATTGAGGTAATATTCTGCCATTTAGCGCTTGAATCGGGTTCATAGAGGGGCAAATCCTTTAAGATAAGGTCGGAACGAGGTGAAAGAGGCAGACCATCATCCCAGTGTTCGCGGAGGATTAGACTTGCCGGGGCGGCATTTTGATTTAACCAATTTGAGGCAGTTACCCGAGTATTGTTTTGGGTATAGATTGAAAGAAAAGAAACCAGCCAAATAATCTGAAAACCAACGACCGGAAAATAAAGCCATCGGCCTTTTTTAAAAGTAATGAGAAAGTAGGCTGAAAAAAGGCAAATAAACGGATAAAGAGGAAGATAATATCTCATAAACTTGACGGCGGAGGAGCCGGTGATGGCAAAATAAACTAATATAAAAGAAGAAACAATTAGAAGCCCGGCTTCGTTATAACTCCGACGGTGAACAAACGTTTTTTTTCCAAATTTTCTGATCAAAATCACTAATCCAAACAGTGAAGTGACGGTAACAAATGGACCCAGGCCCCAAAAAAGAATGTTTTTTAGCGGATAAATAAACGCGGGAGTGTTGACATATTGGAGAGTGTAGGGAAAAACAAAAGCGTCTTTTGTCATGGCTTTTTGGTCATTTAGCTGGCGCCAAAAAGTGAAAAAATCAAAAAACGCAAAAGGTTCAAAAATAATAAAAACAAGAGATGACAACAAGACTATGACTAATACGAGAGAGAAGGACGTGCCCAGAAAACCGGCGTGGTAATTCCAGAAAGATGGTTTGAAAAGAGAAATAAAATAGTTTTTTATTTTTGATAAGTTGCCGGCTTTTGTTTTGACAATTTTATATTTTAAGGTGAGAAAAATATTAATTAGAAGAGCCACAACCAAGGGGAAGATCAGGACAACGGCGCTTACTTTGGTAGCCAGGGCCGATCCAAAACAAAGACTGACCAAAAACGCCCTTTTTAATGAGGGGTGACGGTTTAAAAGAAGGAGTTGATAAAGAGTGAGAAGGATGAAAAAATTCAGGCCGGTGTCAACAGCATAAAAGTGGGATAATTGAACCGGTAAAACGGCAGTGGCATAAAAAAATGCAGACAAAATGGCTATTTTTGATGATTTAAACAGCTGGAACGCAATAAAATAGAGTAGCAAAACGGAAAAACTGTCAAAAAGCGCCGACAGAACGCGGCCCAACAGATTCAGGCTGGCGTAGGTATCTATCCCGGGAACGACCGGGGCAACCAGAGAGGCGGTAAATTTTAATAGATAAAGTGGTAATGAACCGTAGGCAAAAAACTTGGGATTTAGCGGTGAAGACGGTGAAAACAAAGTGTTGACGACGGTGTAAAGATCGGGGGAAACCGGCAGGGAGGGCATGGTGATTTTTTCGGCAACCATAACAATCATCCTTTCATCGGGATGAAGATGGTTGCCCGAATCCCAATTTAGGTTGTATGATCTTAATGTCAAAGAAAAGGCAAAAAGAGCGATTAATAAGACGGTTTTTTGGGAAAAAATATTAAAATATTTCAAGGTAGGAGCAGTTTTTGATAATAGTCAAGGCTGTAGGGGGTGGTTTTACGATAAAGCCTGATGGTGGGATGATCAAAAACAGACCAGGTTTCTTCTGCCTGTTCTGAATCCAACAAAAGGTTGGGGTTAATTTTAAACTCTTTGATTTGATTAAAACCCAGTCGGCCGGAAAATAGATTTTGGTAGTATTTCTGACTGCTTGGGAAACGGAACGAGTTTTGATTTTTAAACATCCGACGCGAGGGAACCAGTACATACTCGGCTTTTTCTAAAATTGACGGAAGTTCCGACTGAAGACCGGGCGAGGAGTCGTAATTGTAGAAATCGAAATTGATTACATTAAACTGGTGATCGGTTAGCGGTATGTTTAGAACATTACCCGCTTCAGACAAGACGGTGGCAGAAACAGGAATATTTTCTAACAACCATTTTGAAGCAATTTGACGTATGTCTTCGAAAAAATAGAGGCGCATAAAATATAGCCCTGGAATAATAGATACAAAAACTAAAACCGGGAATATCCGTTTGGAAAACTTGGTCAGAAACAGAGTAAACAGAAGAGGAAACAGGACAAAAAGGGGTGAAACAAAACGGGACCATTTGGTGTAAAGCTGGCCGACGTACAAGAAGTATATTAAAGAAGGAAGAAGAATCAGAAACCAGTTTATCCGCTGTTTTTTATCAATTCGCCAAAAAAGGGTAAGTAGAACAAAAAGCGACGCAATGTAGACAAACAGGCCACTGGCGTAGGGAAAGACTTTTAAAAGCTGGAAAAGGTAGGCGGGGGCGGTAATAAACTGACGGGTATAGAACACGTGAGCCTGACCGGTGGCAACTTCAGTTTCGTATTTGATTGAAGATATAAACTGGGAAAAATCCAAAAAATTGTAAGGTGAAAAAATGAACGAAGTGAGAAAAGAGGCGGTGAGAAAAAATAACGACAGGGTAATAAAAAGGGCTTTTTTATTTTTTAGAAAATATTTTATAAAAAGGCTTAAATATACCGGAACAGTAAAAAAAACAGCCGTAATTTTGGTAGCCAACCCGAAACCGGCCAAAAAAGAGGCCAAAACCAGCAGGCCGGGACGGGGTTTTTGACAAAGAAGCAGGGCCAGATATATTTGGCCAAGAAAAACAAAAATTAAGATTGATTCGGTGGTGCCAAAATGGGCCAGCTGGATAAGCCCAGGGGTGAAAATGAAAACAAGAGTGGAGCCAAAAATCAGATGGGGTTTTTTAAAAAGGATTTTTCCGATTTTATAGAAAATTAATACCGAGAACAGGGAAAAAACGGCTGAGATAATTCGCAAAATGATTATGCTTTGGGCAAATTCCAACCTTGGGGTCAACTGGCCGGTAGAGGCAAGGTTGTAGACTTGGCCAAGGATATAGGTGGCGTAGAGAGGAAACTGGCCATAGGCATAGAAATTTGGGTTCAGGTTGGCAGGAGAAAGCTGAATTACAGCCCTGCCCATGTTGGCCTCGTCGGGGTGAAAAAAAAAGCCGTTGGCCCAGTCCAATTTATATACTCTGGTAAAAACAGCCAAACAAATAAGTAGAACGAGGTGTTTAAATGGCATAGATGATGGCAATGATCATCAGACCCCAAATCAAAACTGCGATCATCAAGGGTATGTCGCGGGTGACCACCTGTTCCGGTCTTTCACCCTCCTGCATTTCGAAAATAACCTGGCCGTAACGCATAATTCCGTATATAACTGGCAAAAGGGTAACCATATACCACTTTCGGTCGATGGCCTGGGGAAAATTTTTCAGAATGAAGCGGTGGACGGCACCGTCGAAAACAATTTTTTCTTCAAAAAAAGTAAACATGGCATAGGTGACCAAAGTGCAAACCGCAAACATGGTGGTGTAAAAATTGAGAAGCGACCGGCCATAACCCTTAAGCGCCGTTCTGGTTTTGATACTGCCGGTGCTAACCAGCTCACTGCGGCGCTTACCACTGGCAATAAAAAGAGACAGGAAGATGACGGTAAGCATAATCCAAACCGGTAGATGGTAACCTGAGGCCAATTCGCCGGCGTAGGCCCGAATAATAAAGAATAGCGAAATGCCCATAATGTCGAGTGTTGCTTTATTTTTGAGGAAAAATGAATATGAAAATTGAAGTAGAGAAAAAATCAGGGATATAACAAAAAAACTTGGACCAACAATAATTGAGAGATTAAGACCAAACACAATTAAAATAATGGCGGCACCAAGGGCGATGGTGGGGGAAAGATCTCCCCGGGCAAGCGGGCGGTATTTTTTAAGCGGATGCAGGCGGTCGCGTTCGACATCAATCAGGTCGTTGACTAGGTATGAGGACGAGGACAGGGCGCAAAAGGTGATGAAGGCCAAAAGACTTTGGTAAAAGGCGTCCGGATTGAGTAGCTGGCCGGTGAGAATGATGGCCGCAAAAAGGTTTAAGTTTTTGATCCACTGAGTGGGACGAAGGGCCTCAAACAAAGCAAACGGGTTGAGGCCAGTTATTGTTTTCATTTCTCATAATAATATCAATAGACCGACCAAACTGACAATGGTGCCAAAAACACTTAGTAATTTGAATGGAGAGTCAATACCGGCTTTGGGCAGGACAATCCGGGTTGGGGCTGGAGTTTGGGTTGAAGACGGGTTTGGGGTGGTGGTTGGGGTGGAAGTTGGAGTTTGGGTTGAAGACGGGTTTGGGGTGGTGGTTGGGGTGGAAGTTG
>CAZIHS010000008.1:21208-29375 GCA_964538765.1 uncultured Gammaproteobacteria bacterium
GAAGTTGGAGTTTGGGTTGAAGACGGGTTTGGGGTGGTGGTTGGGGTGGAAGTTGGAGTTGATGATGGTCTTGGAGTAGTGGTTGATTTTGGCGTGGGAGTGGGGGTGGCTGAAGGGGCAGGCGGAGAAGATGGCGAACAGTTGGTGGAATTGCAGACACCGCAATATCCTGGAACATCAATTTGGGTGCAGTCGGCGGCGGTCTTTGATTGGCCCGGTGCTAAATTGAAGATACCGATTTTATTGTTGTTTTCACATCCCCGATAGATGTTGCCAGATACAGACTTGCTGGTGTTGTTGGTGATATTTTTGCCGGAACAAGTAACCTGGGTTTGGGAAGTTCCCTGATAACAATTGCCATCAGAATAACAGCAATACCAAGTCTGCTGACATTGTTTTACCTGGCCACCGGTCCGCCGGCACTCGGCGCAATCTACTCCCCCGCGGCCGCCGGTGGTGCAACCACTGTCGGCGACACCCTGACACAAAGATGAGGTTGAGGTGGGAGAGAGTTTTTTGTCGGTGACGCATTGCGGAACTCCGCTTACCAGCTGACAGCTGAAACCCGGGTCACAGTTTAAATTACAACTTTGGTTATTTTGACATTCCTGATTATTCGCCTGGGCGGGATCATAGTGCCAACAGCAGTCGTTTCCACAAAGCCATTGCTGAATCCCCCGGCATTGTTTTGTGCCTTGATTGCTGCAATCGCACTGATTTTGACTGCCGCCACAGCGGGCGCTCCAGCCACTATCCTGGCAGGTACCGTTAACACAGGCTTTATTGTCGGAACAGTCGCTGTTTTGGCTGCAGCCAGCAGTGCTTTTACAACAACCATCCTGATAAACCTCCCAACTTCGGCAGCAATTTGAATTGCCGCAACCGCCGGCTCCAACCTGACAGGAGGCGGAACGGCGAACCTCCTGGTTTTGGTTGACAAGATAAAGGGCTCCAAGGGTTGAGAGCGATAAAAACAAAACGGTTATCAGAGAATAGGGGTTTACCAGAAGTGAAATTATTTTTTTCATATTTACCGACTCAAAATGATACCAAAAACGAATAATGACACGGCTGTTAGCAGAATCAGAACTGTCGGGGTAAAATTGCCGGTAGTAGGAACGGCGGAAGAA
This sequence comes from uncultured Gammaproteobacteria bacterium, assembly GCA_964538765.1. Classification (GTDB taxonomy): domain Bacteria; phylum Patescibacteriota; class Microgenomatia; order UBA12405; family UBA12405; genus CAZIHS01. Next base: position 22,339 of record CAZIHS010000008.1, read on the forward strand.
GTGCTGGGGTAGGCAGAACGGACAGGAGTGGTGGGAGTGGGAGGATCGGGGGTGGAGGTGGGAACAATGGTGGGGCTTGGAGAAGGAGTGACAAGAGAGGCTGAATTTGAGGCAGTAAAGTTTGGACCGTTTGACTCGGCGGCCAAAACATAAAACTGGCGGGAAATTATCTGGCTTGCGCCAGTGTTTGGGTCTTTGGTGCTAACGGTAATGGTGTGTGGACCGGGAGCAAGTTCCGAGGGCGGAGACCAGCGCCAGGAGCCAGTTTGGTCGGTTGAAACAGTATCGACATAGGTGGTCGGCGATTCTATTTTGATGCTTACCCGGGAATTTTTTGAGGCGGAGCCAAAAAATTCAGGTTTTAAGACCGGCAGGGTTTCGCCATCTTTCGGGTTGATAATTACCAAGGAAGCAGCGGCTAGAGTGATGGTGGCCGGAGTAGGTACTTGACCAAAAGCAGAGGTGGGTGAAGATTCGGCCAAAAATGAAAGCTGATCGTGGCCTATATAAATGTCAACAACAGGGTTACTGCGGTTTGGATTCCAGGCGACTTGAGTGGCAATCAGATCAGGCGAAATAACGATTATCTCGCCCTGATCCTGGCTGTTGGGACGGTACCACGATGATTTTGACTGATCAAGACTGGTGGCAAGTGAAATACTCCAAAAACCGTTCTTATCGACCAATGATGAAAGAGGGGCGGCGGTGGTGAGATTGAGAAAAACGATTGAACCAGAGGCCGGCTTGTTTTGTGAGTCATATATTTTCCCCCACGCCAGGTTAGAAGTTGGAATGTTCCCAGACGGGGTGGCGGCGGTGGTAAAGGTGGTGGTGGAATCGTGATAAGCACTGCCTGCCAAAATCAGCTCAAAAAGATAAGCGGTCTTTTCCTGGAGCTGGTTTACCTGGAAATAGTGGGTGGTTGAGGGTGTGTTTTGGTCGAAAGTGCGGTTATCGACCTTCAGACTTGAGAGGCAGGAACCGGTGGTAACAAACGAAACTGTGGCGGTGGTGCCGGTGATGTTGGTGGTTTGGATATTTTGAGGCCGGCAATCGCCACTGGCCTTTGAGGAAAATGACTTTGGCTTTGAGGTAAGCCGATATCCCAAACCAATACTAATAATCATTAGAACCAGACCGATGATGGTGGGGATTCTGATTTCTTTTTTCACGGTTGGGGAGAGGGAGTTGGCGTCATTTCCAGCAAGACCAACTCGTCTTTGTTATTAATGGATTCAATAATTGAAAAATCAATATTTGGATCAATCGGCTTGCCAAGATCGCTACCTTTTGCCTCGTTTATGGGTTTCATTAATTTAGAATATCCACGGTGAACAGTTAAAAAGAACAGGGTAATCAGAGTGATGGCCGAAAGGAACACTAGGTAGCGGGAAACTATTGTCTTTCTCATGTTATTGGTTTTTCCAGTAAAAAACTTCTAAAGGAAAAGTAAAAGTAAACGTGTCGGAAGGAGAAGAGCTGGCACTCGCCAGTAAGGGGTTTTTTGCCAATTCGATTGATTTTCCCAAAACAATAGAGTTAATGACAGAAACACGCCGACGATTGGCCAGTTTGTCCAGGTAGTTTAAAAGACTGGCGTAGTTGGTGACGACACTGATGTTGGCGACATAGCGGCCCACATCGGAATCGGCAGGCAAAATCTTGGTTGAGTTTTTTGACAGGTTAAGTTGAAAATTTAGGGAGGGTAAATCTTGGGAAGACGAATTGTTTTTGGCTAAGGAGTAAACCTGGCCCGCGACCTGTGAAAACCGGTAGTTGTTTGGCAAGGCCGATTCTATTAACCGATATTTTTCTTGAAGTTTTGAGAAATTGTCCTGAGCTTCGACGATTGAGTTTATTTTACGGCGCATCTGCTGGCTTAACACTTCTTTTGACTTAATATCACCAACAAGACCCGAAATTATTAAAACGGTGGGCCGGATGGCGAAAAAAATAAAAAATGAAATTAGGACCAGGGTGGCCGAAAGTTCAATCGAGTCAACAAACCGCTTATTTTCAGACTTTTTACGAATGTACTCGTAAAATTCCCGGCTTTTAGCAAGACTTGTTTCGGTTAAATTATCAATGGCCATGTTTTTTAAGTTTTTGAATTTGCAAAAACTATCTGGATCCCCACCACATAGTTAACTTCCCGGGGTTTTTTGGTTATTGAGCCGACATCGACGTATTTTATGTTGGGGTTCAGGGCCAGGTTGGTGACAAAGCTGATAATAGCCTCTTCACTTTTGGCAATGATGGTGACGGAGGAAAGGGTTTCAGATTTTTCGGCATCATAGGTTAGTTTTACCGATTCATAGGTTATTTCAGGCGGAGTCGATTCAACCAGGGAAATAAGTTTGTTTTTGTAGTCAACAGGTCTTTGATAGGAATTTTTGATATAAGCGATTTTTTTCTGAACCAGAGCCAACTCTTTTTCAAAATCCTGGGTGCTTTTCAGGATAGCTTTTTGTTGACGAACAACTTCTGAAAGATCGGAATTTTTTCGATCCAGCCAAAAACGTGAAAGAAAGGCTGAAACAACGATTAACTCGGTAAATATTATTACTACCCTGCCAACGGTGGTTAACCAGCGGATGGTTCGGGAGATGATAGAAGCTGAGTTTTCAGAATCGGGAAGAAGCGAAACTTCCTTTTTAATAACACCAGACATATATATCAGTATATATGGCTAGGAATTAAAAATGAAATTGGTCAAACCGGCAATTTTTATTTTGATGGATTTAATTTCGTCTAGCTGAAAAAAAACGGAGCACAGGTAGTAGGAAACCAGGCCCATTATCGAGGAAAGACAAAACAGCAATAGAAGATTGAGGGTCCGGCTGGTGTCTAAAATAAAAAGATCGAAAATTTGTAGACTGGACCAGGTTATAAAAAACATTACTAATCCAGAAACAATCATTGCCGCTGCTTTTGTCCAAAGAAAAAGGTGGTGCAACTTAACTTTGCTGGTGTAGTAATAAACCAAGAGGAAAGATTGGACCAGGTTGCCAATGGTGGCGCTTAGCGCCAGCCCGACCAGCCCAAACTTGGTATAAAAGATAAAAAAAACACCGGTGATAACATTTGAAACCAGGGAAACAGCCGATATTTTAAGCGGAGTGCGGGTATCGTGCATGGCATAAAAAGACCGAACTAATATTTGGGAAACTGCCTGAAAAAGAATGGTGGGGGCCAAAAAAGCCAATGTTCTGGCGGTAATTAAAGTGGCCGACCAGGGAAACTGGCGGCTGCCGTAGGCAAGCCGGATAATAGCCACACGGTGGACTAAAACGACAATAACCACTGGAATAGCAAGATAAAGACCCTGATAAATTACCCTGGAAACAGTGGCGGCGAATTTCTGGGTTTGATTGTCGGCCATATCCTTTGAAAGGATGGGCAAAGAAGCCTGACCAACGGTAGTGCTGAAAATGCGGCTCGGGAGAAATATTATTTGGATGCTAAGGTTTAAAAGTGATATCGCGCCGGTGGGAAGAGTACTGGCTAAAAACAGGATAAAGGTGTTTTCGATTTCAGACAAACCCAGCGACAAACTGCGGGGGATCATCAGACGGATTATTTCAGCAACACCTTTTAGCTTCAAATCAATGATGGGTTGGTATTGAAAACCGTGAACTTTCAGACCAGGCAGCTGAATAAGAAGGTGCAATAAGGCGCCGATGACAGCCCCCCAGGTGACACCGTAAATACCAAAACGGGGAGACAGAAAAAAAAGGCTGGCAACTACGGTGAGGTTGTAAACAATTGGCGAAAGTGATGGTAAAATGAATGCCTGATTAACCTGGAGAATACCGGTGAAAAAGTTACTTATCAGAAAAAATATTTGAGCAACCAGTAGAATGCGGGTAAGATCGGTCATTAGGGCGATTTGGCCCGGATCAAAGCCTACGGCGATAATTCGGGAAAGCGGAGCGGCGAGGATAAAAACAACGATTGAGATAACCGTGAAAACCAGAACCAAAAGGTTGATAACAGTTGAGGCAACTTTGTAGGCAACTTCCTTGTCCTTATGGAGGTAGCTGGAAAAAACCGGAATGAAAGAGGCTGACAAGGCCCCAGTAACCAATAGTTTAAAAATTAAGTCGGGCAGGCGAAAAGCGGCATTGTAAACATCGAGTTGGTGGACGCAACAGTTAAAAAACTGGGCGTAAAGAATGCGGTTGCGGACAAAACCAAGCAGAGCCGAAAGACCAAAGGTAATGGCAAGCGTCAGGCTGGCAGAAAAAAGGCTGTTTTGTTTGTGACTGGCAAAAGCCTGAAAAAGTTTTTTTACTTTACCCACCCTCTTATTATATTTATATATCAGCTCTTGTAAATGCTAATGATTTCCGATAGAATCTCCACCATGCCAATAACGTTGTCGGCCAAAAAATCATTGCGAAAGGCTGTGAAAAACAGAAAACAGAACCGGCTTTTGAGACAGGAAGTCAAAAAAGTTATGAAAGGTTTTGGAGAAAAACAGGGTAAAGAAGGGCTGGAAAAAGTCTATAGCGCCATTGACAAGGCAGTTAAGGCAGGTATTTTTCACCGGAATAAGGCCTCAAGGCTTAAAGCCAGGTTTGGCCGGCAAGCGGTGAAAGTGGCCGGGAAGGTTCAGGAAAAAAAAGTTTTAGCAGAGAAGAAAACGGAAAAAAAGCCGGTAACCAGGAAAGCCGTTAAGAAAACAGTCAGAAAAGCGCCAGAAATGGCTAAAAAGTAGACTGTTTCTTTCGGAATCAGATCTGATGACAAAAAAGTTTTATATAACCACGCCGATTTATTACATAAACGACATTCCACATATCGGCCACACCTGTACCACCGTTGCGGCTGACATTGTGGCCAGATGGCACCGCCAACTTGGGGACGAGGTGTTTCTGCTAACCGGCACCGACGAACACGGTCAAAAGGTGGCTGAATCGGCCATTAAAGAAGGGTTAGAGGCTCAGGAATATTGTGATAAGGTGGCGCCGCGGTTTGAGGAAGCCTGGAAAAAGCTTGGAGTGGACTTTGATTTTTTCATAAGGACAACAGATGAGAGACATAAAAAGATAGTGCTTTTGGTGTTGGAAAAAATAAAGGCGGCTGGCGATATTTACAAAGACAAGTATGAAGGCTGGTATTGCGTCGGCTGTGAGAAATTTTTAACCGAAGCTGACCTGGTTGACAACAAATGTCCTCTCCATCCGCCAGACCAGACAGTATTTCAATCGGAAGAAAACTGGTTTTTTAAACTTTCAAAGTACGTTCCAAAACTTATTGAAATTATTGAAAATAAAGAAACAAACTATATTTTTCCCGAGGGGAAAAGACAAGAGGTGTTGGCCAAGCTTAAGGCCGGAGTGAGAGACGTGTCGATTTCCCGGGCAAAAGTGAAATGGGGTATTCCCCTGCCCTGGGATCAGGAACAGACAATATATGTTTGGTTTGACGCCTTAATTAATTATTACAGCGCCACCCGTTTTTTAGAGGGCAGGGAAGGATTTTGGCCGGCCAACGTTCATTTGATAGGTAAAGAAATATTGTGGTTTCATACGGTGATTTGGCAGGCAATGCTGCTTTCAGCCGGTTTGGAATTACCCAAAAAAGTATATTCACACAGTTTCTACATGATTGACGGCCAAAAAATGAGTAAATCTTTGGGTAATGTGATTGCCCCACAGCAACTGGTCGACTTGTTTGGGGCAGACGGGGCCAGATATTTAGTGGCCCGGTCTTTTCCAACCGAAAATGATGCCGATATTGGGACAGAAAGGTTTAAGGAAAAATATAACGCTGATTTAGCAAATAACCTGGGTAATTTGGTATCGAGAGTGGCCAAGTTGAGCGATAACCAACCTCTACCTTTACTAAAGGTGGTATTGGATAAAGACTTTGGACAATTGATTGACAATTTTAGGTTTGATGAGGCAATTTTTTTAGTTTTTGAAAAATGGATAGATAAAACTAATGGCCTGTTGAATCAGGTGGCGCCGTGGAAACTGGACAAGAATGACCCGGCAAGAATTGAGGTGTTGAAAACCGCGGCCGAAAACCTGGTGATGGCGGCGGAGCACTTAAGGCCGGTGATGCCGGTGGTGGCAGAGAAAATTTTAAAGCTTCAGGTGCCTCTTTTCCCCAGAATAGGATGATTTGGGGATTTTAATTCCGATATATTATTTACAGCTATCCAGGAAGACATGGCACCGTGGCCGGATTTGTCGATATTGAAGGGCTTTATTTTTTGGGGGTTTGAAAGAAACATTAAAACGCAATATTTTTTGTCTTTAAAAAGGTCGTAAAAATCCTCAATCTTGCCCGAATCAAGGCCGATATTTGGCCAAAATTTTAATAAGATATTTTTGACCCTGGCCGGGGTGAGTTTTTGAAACTGGATTACTTTTTTGACGGTTGCTTTTAGACAGACAATTTGGCCGGAATTTTTGAAATATACGGTATCGGATGGTTTTATTTTTCCCCAAGGGGGATATTTGTTCAAATACCACCGGGATTCGATTTTTTTCTGCCCTGATAATATTTTGTCGATCAGCCCCCAGGATTTTGTCATAATGGCCAAATGGTCCATGGGTTACCAAACAGTTGGCGGTTCTTTACTTCTGACTTTAATAAAATAACTTTCCAAACGATCAAGGTAAAACTTTTTTTGATTTGAGGCAAGAAGAATATCAATGAGTTTTTCTAACCGTTTTTCAAAATTGTTTTCGTATTCATAAAATTCCTTCTGGTTTTCTGTTTTTGGGCGAAAATCCAGAAAGACTCCATCCTGACCGCGAAGATAACCCACGGTGTTGACCAGGGAAATTAGGGCGGGCATCTGACGGGCTAAATCGGCCAAATTTTCACCATTCCTGGTTTTGTTTTCCCAGGCGGTGAATTCCTGGTCGAGAAGAGAAACAATGTTTCTAACGAAATTGGAGTAGTCCTGGGCGTTTTGGAAAGATTTTTGGTTGGTAAACATGTTTGAGATAAACAATATTTATCTAGGGTCTTGACTAGATAACGCTAATTTTTCGAGTAATTTTTAACTAGTCGTTTGA
>CAZIHS010000009.1:0-26294 GCA_964538765.1 uncultured Gammaproteobacteria bacterium
AAGCACAGCTTGAATTAGAGTAAACCGGCTGCGTAAGCTGCCGGTATTTCATCCTCTTGACACGCTTTAGCAATCGTCTTATTATACTGCTAACATGTCAGATTTGACCCAGCGCCAAATAAAAATTCTAAAATGTGTCGCGGAAGAGTTTATTGAAACTGCTTCTCCTGTCGGCTCGGAAACCATCGAAAAGAAATTTGGCCTGGGAATTTCTTCGGCTACCATCAGAAGCGAGATGTCGTCTTTGTCTAAGCTGGGCTATCTTAAAAAAGGCCATCTTTCGGCCGGCCGATCTCCAACCTCGATGGGGCTTAAATACTACGTTCGTCATTTAATGACCCCCAAGCCGCTTTCGGTTTCTGAAGAGATTGGCGTAAAAGAAAAAGTTTGGGACTATCGAAACGAGTTTGAACGTTTAATTAAGGAAGCCACCAAAGAACTTGCTTCGCGGAGCCGTTCTCTGGCGCTTGCAACCACCGACCATGGTTCCATCTATAGTTGCGGCGCTTCCCACCTTTTGGAAGAGCCGGAATTTTTCAACATTGACGTCACCAAAACAGTTCTTGCTCTTGTTGACAACTCTGATTTTTGGTTTGAGATTGTTTCCAAAGCTGGTCACGACAACGCTCTTGATTCGTCCGAAAATTATATTCACTTGTTAATTGGAGAAGACCTGGGCTTAGAATTTCTTGAGCCTTGCGGTTTTGTTTACCGGCCATACCAGGCCGGGCCGCACCGCGGCATTGTCGGCATTCTTGGTCCCGCCCGTTTCCACTATCGTCACGTTGTTCCGCTGGTCGATTATTTTGCCCACCTATTATCAGAAATATCAGGCTAAATATGGCAGATATCAAAAAATCAAAAACCAAACCAGTCGATTTACAACTCGAGGTTGCCGCCCTTAAAGACCAACTCTCCCGGTCTCTTGCCGACTATGACAATCTTCAAAAAAGAGTTGAAAGCCAGCGCCAGCTTTTTGTGGCTTTGGCTACCACCTCACTTATCAGCAAATTTATTGATGTTCTTGACGACTTTGAATTAATTTATCATCACCTCCCCGACCCGGGTTTAAAAATGGCCCTGGATAAGTTTCGCCAAAGCCTAAAATCCGAAGGTTTAGAAGAGGTTAATCCTTTAGGCCACCAGTTTCAGCCTCAAACGATGGAATGTATTGATACAAAAGAAGGGGAAGAAAATAAAGTAATTTCAGTAAAAAAACCCGGTTATTTTCTAAACGGTCATTGTTTAAGACCGGCCAAGGTGGTTGTTGGCAAGGCCAAAAGCCACCAGTCCCAAACAATTAATAATTAAACTATTTTATGGCACTAAAATCATCAAAAATAATTGGTATTGATCTTGGTACTACAAATTCCTGTGTTGCCGTCATGGAAGCCGGCCAACCAAAAGTAATCTTATCCACCGAAGGTAGAAACACCATCCCTTCAATTGTCGAACCCGTCAAAAAGTTGGTGGGTGATTTGGCCAAAAGGCAGATGGTTTTAAACCCGGAAAACACCATTTTTAGTATCAAAAGGTTGATGGGCCGCCGTCTCGACGATCCCGAAGTGGTTAAAACAAAAAAAATTGCTCCCTACAAAATTGTCGCCAGTAAAGACAACACCGCCGGGGTCGAAGTAGCTGGCAAAATCTATACACCTCAGGAAATTTCAGCCATGATACTCCAAAAAGCCAAAACCGACGCCGAAAAATACCTTGGAGAAACCATTACCGACGCAGTTATCACCGTTCCGGCCTATTTTGATGACTCCCAACGTCAGGCTACCAAACAAGCCGGCGAAATTGCCGGGCTAAATGTAAAAAGAATTGTCAACGAGCCCACTGCCGCCGCCTTGGCCTATGGTCTTGACAAGAAAAAATCCGGAATTGTGGCTGTTTATGATCTCGGCGGTGGCACTTTTGATATTTCAATTCTTGAAATTGGTGATGGTATTTTCGAAGTTAAGGCCACCAATGGTGACACCTTTTTGGGTGGAGATGACTTTGATCAAAAAATAATCCATTGGATTCTTGAAAACTTTCAAAAAGAGCACGGGGTAGATCTTGCCTCAGATGCCCAGGCTCTTCAGCGGGTGAGGGAAGCGGCTGAAAAAGCCAAAATTGAGCTTTCTTCTACCGTTGAAACCGAAATAAACTTGCCCTTTATTACCCAAAAAGGCGGTCAGCCGCTTCATTTAACCATCAAGCTAACCCGCTCCGAGTTGGAAAAACTGGTCGACGATCTTATTCAAAAAACTATTTCTCCAGTTGAAAAGTGCCTGAAAGACGCCAAAGTTTCAAAGGGTGATATTTCCGATATCATCATGGTTGGAGGGATGACCAGAATGCCGAAAGTGTTGCAGGTAGTTAAAGACTTTTTTGGGAAAGAACCAAATACAACCGTTAATCCTGACGAGGTTGTCGCCGTTGGCGCCGCCGTTCAGGGGGCGGTGCTAACCGGTGAGGTAAAAGATGTTGTCTTGCTCGATGTTACCCCCCTCACTCTTGGCATCGAGACTGCTGGAGGTGTCCGCACTCCTCTGATAGAACGAAACACCACCGTTCCAACCAAAAAAGCTCAAACTTTTACCACCTATTCCGACAACCAGCCTCAGGTTGAAATTAATGTTTTGCAGGGTGAAAGGCCCATGGCCGCCGACAACAAATCGCTTGGCCGGTTTCTTCTTGATGGTATCGCTCCGGCTCCTCGGGGTACTCCCCAAATCGAAGTCACCTTTGATATTGACAGCAATGGCATATTAAGCGTTTCGGCAAAAGATAAGGGCACCAATAAAGAGCAAAAAATTATCATCCAAAACGCCACCAACCTTTCCGACGAAGAGGTGGAAAAAATGAAAAAAGACGCCGAGTCTCATGCCCGCGAAGACGAAGAAAGACGGCTCAAGGCCGAAAGCAAAAATAAGCTGGATGCCACCATCTTTGCCGCCGAAAAGTCCTTAAAAGACTTTGCTGACAAAGTCAAACCGGATGATAAGGCCAAAATCGAGGAGAAAGTTAAGGAGGCCAAATCGCTTTTGGAAAAAACCGACGTAAACCGCGACCAGTTTGACCAAATGAGCGACCAGCTGTCCCAAATAATCCAAACAATTGGCGCTGCTGTTTATCAGCAAGCCGCCCCGAACGACACCGCTTCGCCAAATGGCTCAGCCAAAACCGACCAGGCTAAATCCAAAAAAGATGGTGACAAAAACCAGGCCGAAGAAGGGGAAATTGTTAAATAATAATGAGCCAAAACCGGGAGGCCTTGAGGTTTACTATTGCCCAAGTTAGGCAGGATAAAATTATCCTTGCCGTTGAGGCTTTAGTGGTCAACTCTATCTGTTTCTTTTGCTATCAGTTTGCGTTTCAAAATTTTGCCAATCCGGCCAGTTATTTTATCGGCAATCTTTCCATATTGGTCGCTTTGGCCTATACCAGCTATGTGCTCATCGGCAATCTTTTCCGGTTAAAAAAAATTAAAAAGTTAGAACGCCGGCTTTAGTGGGAAGAAACATAAAGGTTTAGAAAAAAAATGAAACGAGACTTTTACGAAATACTGGGGGTAGACAAATCAGCGCCAAAAGAAGAGATTAAGTCGGCCTATCGGAAAATGGCATTAAAATGGCACCCGGACCGTAACAAAGCCCAGGATGCGGAAGAAAAATTTAAGGAAATCAATGAAGCCTATGAAGTTCTAAGCAACGACCAAAAACGGCAGGCCTACGACCAATTTGGTCACGCCGCTTTCGACCCGTCCTCAGGAGGCAACCCAGGCCACACCTATACCAACCAAAATGGCCCGTTCACCTACACCTGGTCAAGTTCTGGCGATAACCCATTTGGCTCCACCGATTTTGATTTCGGGGGTTTTAGCAACCCTTTTGATATCTTTGAGCAGTTTTTTGGCGGATCGGGAATAAATTTTGGTCAGTCACGTTCAAGACCGCAGTTATCAACATACAAAATCCAGCTGACTTTTCTGGAAGCTGCCCATGGAGTTGAAAAACAAATTATTGCCGACGGTCACCGGAAAACTGTAAAAATTCCTGCTGGTGTTGACGATGGTCAGCGGATCAAATTTTCCGATTTTATCCTTTACGTAGACGTTCTGCCCGACAAGATATTTAAGCGCGACGGCAACGATGTCTTTGTTTTGGCTGATATCACTTTTTCCCAGGCCACCTTGGGAGCTGATATTGACGTTCCAACCCTAAACGGTAACCTTCGCGTTAAAGTAAAGCCGGGAACCCAGCCAAACACTTTAATCCGCCTGAAAGGGCAGGGGATCGCCGATGTCCGCGGTTACGGCCGGGGTGATCTTTATATCCGTCTTAATTTAGTTGTCCCAAACCGTCTGACTCAAAGGCAAAAAGATCTTATTTCCCAAATCGACCAATAGTCCCATTATTAAGTTTAATCTGCCCGAATCTGCTATAATATCAAAACTTTAAATTATTTGGAGACGAGCGGAATGGGGGTGAGTTAACCCCCATTTTTATTGCTCCACCAAGCATGGATATTAAAAAATTACCCAAAACTGAGTTTGCCGCCGCCATTCACCAAATTGCCGGTGAACGCGATATTGATATCCAAACTATTCTCGACTCTATCGAGCTTGGTCTAATATCGGCTTACAAGAGAGACCAGAAAGAGAAGGGTATTGTTGTTGCCGAAGAGTCTCTTTTTGAAGTCGAATTAGCCCCCGAAAGCGGATCATTCAAAATTTTTGATATCAACGACCCCAAAAAGAGAATTGATGTCACTCCTCCGGGTTTTGGTCGGATCGCCGCCCAAACTGCCAAGCAGGTAATCGACCAAAAAATCCACGAAGCCGAAAAAGAAACCATTGTTGCCGATTATCAAAAAAAAGTTGGTTCCCTCATTTCGGGAATTGTTTTAAAGTCAGACCCCTACAAACTGGTTGTCGGGGTCAACAAGACCGAGGCAGTTTGTCCAAAAGACGAACAAATTCGCTCTGAATTAATTCCACTCGGTGAACGCCGCCTGTTTCTTCTAAAGTCGATCGTTCGTGACGACAGCGGAAAAAGTGAGCTAATCCTCACCCGTTCCGATCCTCAATACATAGTTGCTTTATTTGCCCGGGAAGTTCCCGAAGTTGGCAACCAAAGTGTCGTTGTTAAAGAAATCGCCCGCTCCCCCGGCGTCCGCACAAAAGTTGCTGTGGCCTCAACCCAACCTGGACTTGATCCGGTTGGTTGTTGCATCGGTCCAAAAGGTTCGCGTATACAATCAGTTTTAAACGAACTTCCCCCGGAAGAAAAAGTTGACGTTATCCAATATTCAAACAATCTTGCCCAATTTATTGCCCAGGCCCTATCGCCTGCCCAGGGGGTAAAAGTTGAAAAAATTATCGGAGAAACAGTCTATATTACTGTCCCCCAAAACCAGTTAGCTCTGGCAATTGGTTCAGGTGGCGACAATGTTATTCTGGCCGGCAGGCTGACAGGAAAAGAAATCAAGGTCAGTGCTTCAACAGAAGCAACCATTGCCGCCGATCAGTAAATTCTCATTCCAAAACTCAAAATGGCCAACGATCAAATATCTGCAAACTTTCGTCCGCCCATTGTTGCTTTTATGGGTCACATTGACCATGGAAAAACCTCTCTTTTAGATAAAATCCGATCCACTTCAGTTGTCGCCCGCGAAGCAGGTGGTATAACCCAGCACGTTTCTTGTTATCAGCTGTCGGTCACCACCAGCAAAAACCAAAAGCGGACGATTACCTTTATTGATACTCCCGGTCATGCCGCCTTTTGCCAAATGCGTACCCGCGGCCTGGCCATTACCGATCTGGTTGTGCTGGTGGTTTCGGGCACCGAGGGAGTTATGGCTCAAACCAAAGAATGTGTCTCTCAATTGGTTAAATCAGAAATTCCTATCATTGTTGCTGTTAACAAAGTCGACCTGCCCGACTATCGACCCGAAAAAGTTAAGGGCCAGTTGGTAGAAATTGGTCTTACTCCAGAAGATTATGGCGGTCAAATTCCTTTAGTAGAGGTTTCTGCCAAAACCGGCCTTGGAATTGAAGCTCTACTTGATCAGATACTTCTTCATGCCGACGTTATGGAGTTAAAATCCGAGCCAAACAGCCCCCTTGAAGCCTTTGTTGTCGAGTCGCGGCTGGATAAAAGCCGGGGTCCGGTGGCTTCCTTAATTATCAAAAAAGGCACTCTACACCTTGGTGACAACGTATTTGTTAAAGATCAGACAGTCAAGGTCAAATCAATGGTTGATTCGGCGTCCCGGCCTCTAAAAGAAGCTCTTCCCGGTTTTCCCCTTGAAGTTTTGGGTTTTTCGTCTCCCCCTCCGGTTGGTTCACTGATCACCGGTCAAAAACAGCCTGCCCCGGCAACTTCTGTGGTTGCAGAAAAAGCGCCTGCTCCCGTCCCCGCCACTCCAAGATTGGCTGTTGTTATTAAAGCCGATGTCCAGGGCACTCTTGAGGCTTTATTAAACAGTTTTACTTCAGATGTTGAAATTATCTCTGCCCAAGTTGGACCTGTCAGCGACCGCGACATTTTCCTGGCGCAGGCTGGCCAGGCCCAGGTGTTTGCCTTCAATACCACCATCCCAAAAGCCACCCTCCAGCTGGCCAAAAACCAGGGAGTCAGGATATTCCAGTCGAAAATAATATATGAAATAATTGAGGATATTCAAAACCAGGTTTTAAAGCTTTTAGAGCCAACCATCGATGAAACAGTTCTTGGGGAAGGCTATATTAAAGCTGAATTTGAAATCAACAAACAGCGGATTGCCGGCGTTCAGTGTCTAAAAGGCGAAATCTCCAAAGGTGCCTCGATTCATTTAAAAAGAGACAATCAAATAATAAAAGACACCAAGGTTGATACCATTCAACAGGGCAAGCTTTCGATTGATTCCGTAAAGGCTGGTAAAGACTGTGGACTGACTTTCAAACCTTATGTTGATTTTCATCTAAACGATGTTATAATAGCCTATAAGAAGTAAGAATAAACATGGCTAGCGTTAGTCGTTCCAGTTTATTCGAAGCAAATAATCCAAAATTAATTCAGTTTGGAAGCAGGCCAAATATGAAAAACTATCAAGTAAACAGCATCACCCCCCTTATCAGTTCAGCCAAATCCGCGCTTATTGTTGTTCCCCAGCTCGGGGTTGACGGTATCGCTGCTGGCTTGGCTTTGGGTTTGGCTCTTAAGTCAGCCGGAAAACAGGTTAAAGTTTACTGTCCTCAAAAAACCGATAATAATTACTCAAAACTAAGCGGACTCGAGCTTCTAACCGATGGTCTTATCACCAGCGATTTAACTGTTTCCCTTGAGTATCCCCTGGACCAAATTGAACAGGTTTCTTACAACGATGACGGTGGTCGGCTCAACTTGGTTGTCAAAACCAAACCAAACTCTCCCCATATCGATGACCAGAAAATCCTTATCAACAATAATTCAGACCCGGCCGATGTCTGCATTATGCTTGGTGACGAGGCCGCTTTAGGCCAAAATTCCAGTGTTGTTGGCAAAGGTAATTGGGTTTTTATCTCTCCGGTTAATGTTCCCAAGGCATGGGCCAAGGCTACCCTGGTCGATCCGGATGCTCCCTTTTCTGAAATATTCACATTTTTAATTCCCATGGTTGGCCTATCTCTTGATCCTGATTCGGGTAAAAATCTTTTAATTGGTCTAAGGGTGGCCACCCAGTCTTTTTCAGTCAACGTGTCACCGGAAACATTTGATGCCGGTGCCATCTGTCTTTCTGCAACCCAAACCGCCGCTCCCGTCCCTGCTCCCGCTGCTCCAGTGCAACCAAACCCGATCACCAATTCTGCTCCAATCGAATCGGTAGAGGTCGGCCGCACAGTCCCCACCCCCTCCGCCTCCACCCCCGCCCCCGCCCCACTCCCCACAAATTAAATTGTAAACTTTCAGTCGTTAACTACCCAAAAATGAGCATTTCAAGAAAAGAAATTGTGCAACTAATTGTCAAAGAATTAGGTATTACTGGAAGGAGAGTAAGTCAAGTTGAACGACGAGCGATAGAAGGTTTTGTCAGAAACGCAGCTCGCCAGGAGGGAGTTATCCCAACAATACCGCCGTCTGGTCGTGTGCCTGCCTTATATAGTCCAGAAACGGCGGCTGATATGCTCATAAGAGCCAACGAAAGATATTTATTACCCGAAGGTAGATTTTCGGATGATGGAAGAATTCTCCCTTTTGCCAACGCCAAAGATATGGGAGTAGGACAAGTAATCCCAACCGTCACGGAGAATATCCTGAGCCGTAGATAATAAGCATTTCTGTTATAATACCCTGACTCTCATCAGTCTTTCGGTTGCCATTCCGAAACATTATTTCTTACTGATGATTGCCTTAAATCCATGGCCTTAACCACAGAAGAAAAAAAACTGATCATCGACAAGTACGCCCAAATCAAGGGCGACACCGGCTCTCCTGAAATCCAGGTTGCCATTCTCACAAAAGAGATCGAAAAGCTTCAATCCCACCTTGGCGACAATAAGCACGACTCTCCCGCTAAAAGAGGTCTTTTAAGCAAAATCGCCAAACGCCGCCGTCTTCTTCGCTATCTTTCATCCCACAGCCAACCCCGTTATGCCAAAATCATCAAAGACATCGGGTTGAAAAAATAATTACTAATTTAAGATTTACCGGTAGAATTGATACCATCTGAATTGATTTCAGCGCCTAATTGGTTTTGAAATTAGTTCAGCATGGTACCCAGCTCTTATCCCCGGAACCTCATTAATATGTTTCCAAATCAAACCAATACCGAAATAAAGATCGGCGATCAGGTTATCAAAATTGAATCGGGTCGGCTGGCACCTCAAGCCAATGGCTCTGCTCTGGTTACCTGGGGCAATACCGTCGTTTTGGCCACAGTTGTTTTGGGTCAGGTCGACCAAACCAAAGATTATTTCCCTCTTTCGGTTGAATTTGTTGACAAGCTCTACGCCGGCGGCATCATCAAAGGCAGTAAATGGATTAAAAGAGAAGGCAATTTGTCAGACAATTCAATCCTTTTTGGCCGCATTATCGACCGCTCGGTGCGTCCTCTTTTCCCTTCCGACTTCAGAAACGAAGTTCAGCTGATCGTCACTGTACTTAGTAATGATAAAGAGCACGACGTCATTATTCCGGCCTTTATCGCCGCCTCCGCCGCCCTTGGGCTTTCCGACATTCCTTTCAAATCACCGGTATCAATTGTCAGGGTTGGCCGTCTCGACAACCAGTTTGTAATAAACCCCACCATAAAACAGTTAACTACCTCCAGTCTGGACATTCTTGTCTGCACCGGCCCCGGTGGCGTCAACATGATCGAAGCTCAGGCCAACATTATCGAAAACGACATTATTCTAGAAGCCATTGAACTGGCCAAAAATACCGGCGAAACTATTAATGGTATGCTTACCGGTTTGTTTGGTAAATCGGGCAAAGCAAAAATAATTTACTCTCCTGTTGCCCCTCCCGATTCATTGTTAAACGAAGTCGGTCAACTGATAGAAAGCGATCTTAAAAGTTTCTATCAAAACGGAATTGATGGAAGCCATCAGGCCGGAATTGACCAGATGTTTCAAAAAATAACCGATCATTTTCAAATTCAAATAGATCAAAAAGAAATCGACCCGATGCTTTTGAAACTTGCCTTTGAAGAAACGGTTTCCCGATTTATTCGAAACGAAACCCTCAAAGGCAACCGCTTTGACAAACGCCTTCCCGATCAAATCCGTCCCATAACTACCCAGGTTGGCCTTCTCCCCTGCACTCATGGCAGCGCCCTGTTTCAGCGCGGCCTAACTCAGGCGCTAACCATCACTACCCTTTCCTCTCTCGCCGATCAGCAATATCTTGAAGATTCGCTCGGCGAATCAACCAAACGCTACCTCCATTATTATTCGGCCGCTCCTTTCTCAACCGGGCAAACCGGTCGTTTGGGTCGTCCGGGCCGCCGCGAAATTGGTCACGGCGCTTTGGCAGAAAAAGCTCTTTTAGCTGTCATTCCAAAAGAGGCCGATTTTCCCTACACAATCGCGCTTACCTCCGAGGTTCTATCTCAAAACGGTTCTTCTTCAATGGCTTCAACTTGCGGTTCCACCCTAAGCTTAATGGATGCAGGTGTGCCGATAACTGATAAAGTTGCCGGCATCTCTGTCGGTATGATGTCCGATGGTCAAGGCAAATATTTACTTCTCACCGACATTGCCGGGCTTGAAGACCACTATGGCGACATGGATTTTAAAATCGCCGGCACCAGAACCGGTATCACTGCCATCCAGCTGGATATAAAAATCGAAGGGCTCTCTCTTGACATGATAAAAGACACTTTTGTCGCCAGCACCAAAGCCAGAATGGAAATTTTAGACAAGATCGACGAAACGCTTTCGGCCCCCCGACCCCAATTATCTCCTTTGGCCCCAAAGGTAAAATTAATTGAACTTCCGGAAGATAAAGTCGGCGAGGTTATTGGCTCTGGAGGTAAAACCATCAAAGGGCTGATGGAAAAGTATCAGGTCAAAATTGACATTGATGACAACAACAACGCTCTCGTTTCAGGCATAAACGCCAAGGGAGTCGATGATGCCGTCTTTGAAATTGAATCTATGATCCGTGAGGTTCAAATCGGCGAGGAATTTGACGGTCAGGTTACCCGAGTTGAGCCCTACGGCGCCTTTATTGAATTCTTACCGGGCCGCGAGGCACTTCTTCACGTCTCTGAAATGACCGGCGGTTTCCTTTCCGACCCCTCGTCAATAATTAAGGTCGGCGACAGGTTGAAAGTCAGCATTGCCGGCTATAACGACAACCATCAAATCAAACTTTCTGCCGCCGAGTTTAAAGCGTCGCATCCAGGCTCTCCCAGAAGTGGCGGTTTTTCGCCACCAAGCCGAACCGGCCCGTCTTCGCGTCCCGCTTTTTCCCGCCAACGATCTTCCACCGATAGCCGTCCGCGCCGCTAACAACCAGTCTTTTATCCTGTTATACTGATTTTGTGGACAATCTTATCACCACTGATCAGGCTGTTAGTAAACTGGTTGCCAAAACCAAAAGTCTATCGCTTCCCGCCGGTCTCACCGAAAAACTGGACGAGATATTTTCTCAGCTGACAATTAACAGTCGCTCGGAAGAAACTTTTTGGTCGCATTATCAATCTGTTTCCAAATACATAGACTGGTTAACTAAAATTCCCTGGAACAAATCAAGCACAGACATTTTAGACCTTGATTTTGCCAGAGAAAAATTAAACGAGGAACATTATGGCCTCGATTCGGTTAAACAGCGCTTACTCGAGTACATTTCCGTTCTCGCTCTCCAAAAAAACCGTTCTCCCGAACAAACCCTTAGGGCTCCAATAATGCTCTTTGTTGGTTTGGTTGGTACCGGTAAAACTACTATTGCCAAATCAATTGCTAAAGTTATGGGTCGCCAGCTGGTCCGTATTCCTTTTGGAGGGCTTGGTGATCCGCTCTATCTTCGCGGCCGTTCCCGACTATACTCCGAAGCCGAACCGGGCGCCCTGATCAAAGGCCTTATCCAGGCGGGCACTAATAACCCCGTCATTCTACTTGATGAAATTGACCGCGTCGCTGACGACGCGCTCAACACAATTATGGGAGTTTTAGTTGAGTTGCTCGATCCAGAGCAAAACAACCGTTTTGTTGACCACTACATCGACTATCCTTTTGATTTATCTCAGGCCTTTTTTTGCGCCACCTGCAACAACACCGCCCGCATCGCCACCGCCGTTATGGACCGTCTTGAGGTAATTCAAATGCCATCCTACACAGACGAGGAGAAAATAGCCATTGGCCGGGACTATCTCCTGCCAAGAGCCTTAAAAGAATCGGGCCTAACCCCGAATGATTTAGCCATTGATCCCAACATTTGGCCCCAAATTGTTCGCCCTCTTGGCTTTGACGCCGGGGTTAGAACCTTAAAGCGTAACATTGAAGGTCTTTGCCGGAAATCCGCGTTTCTTATCCTGGAAAATAAAACCAGCCGGGTCGTTGTCGATTCTCAAAACATAAAACAATTTATTCCCCAATGGTGAGAAGTGGCACCGTTTCCAGCTTAAAGCCTGTTATCAGTAACTTTGACTTCCCGTTCCTCCCGGTTATTCTAATTTCCCTGGCTTTCACCATTCTGCTCTTAACCCTGTCTCCAGGATTTTGGCAAACAATAAAAAATATTGGCTTTTTCCCCTCCAACCGCCGTGAAAACATTTTCTGTGGCGGTATTGCCGCTGTTGCTTGTCCAAACGGTTACAGTTGCCGACTTGACGGAAACTATCCCGACGCCGGTGGTCAATGTTACCCAAACCCCTAAACAGCATATGCCAGCCACCAACCAGCAAAAATTAGATTATCTTAATACTCTGATATCTTCTTGCCAAAAGTGCCCGCTTTATAAAGAGGCCACCCAGGCAGTCCCCGGCCACGGTAATTCCAATTCAGAGATTGTTATCATTGGAGAAGCTCCAGGTTTTTACGAAGACCAAAAAGGTCTGCCTTTCGTTGGCAATTCAGGAAAACTTCTTGACAAACTTTTGGCCTCGATTAATCTGTCCCGTCAGCAGATTTTTATCTGCAACATCTTAAAACATCGTCCCCCCCAAAACCGCGACCCTCTTCCAAGCGAAATCATAACCTGCGCCCCTTTTCTAAAAGCCCAACTCAAAATTATCAAACCTAAAGTTGTCATCACCCTTGGCCGGTTTGCTCTCAACTTTTTTCTGCCAAATGACTCAATATCAAAAGTTAGAGGTCAAATCAAAACCTTGACATGGCAGGGGATAGGCCTTAAACTCATACCGGTTTATCACCCGTCTGCTGGATTGCGAAATGGTGCCATGCTTGCTGATCTACAAAAAGATTTCATTAGTATCGGTCAGTTTTTAACCCTTAGTAGTTAATTTCAGTTTTAAGGCGAATTATTAATATTTTTTTATGTATCAAAATAAAAACAATCAGTCTTTGCCGAAAAATTTTTCGGCTCTAAATTATCAAAACGCTTCGGCCGACAAGGTTAGAATCTGCGCTCTCGGGGGTTTTGGCGGCGTCACCCAAAACATGTTTGCCTATGAATTCGCCCCAAAAGGAGATTTTTCTCAAAGCCAAATTATTATTGTCGACTGTGGAGTCGGCTTTCCTGAAGAAGATGCTTTTGGGGTTGACCTCCAAATTCCCGATACCCAATATTTAGCCGACAAAAAGGATCGCATTCAGGCAATATTCATAACCCATGGTCACGAAGATCACATCGGCGCTGTCCGGTTTATTCTGCCTATTCTCGGTAACAAAATCCCTCTTTATGCCCCAAAGCTAGCCAGTGCCCTTATTCAGGCCAGGCTGGCCGAAGACAACATCCGGGCCAACATCATTACTTACGACAGGTTTACCCCGGCAATCCATGCCGGTCCCTTCAGTGTAGAACCGATTCAGGTTACCCACTCTATTCCCGACACCTACCATTTTGCCATCAACACCCCCCTTGGCATTTTTTACCACGGATCCGACTTTAAATTTGACCTTTTTCCTCTAAATGATCAACGGGTCGATTTTGAAAAAATTTCATCAATGGCCAACCGCCATGTCGTTTGTCTCCTTTCAGATTCGCTTGGTTCTGACCACGAAGGTTACTCTCCATCCGAACGATCTATCGCTGAAAATTTTGAACACGAAATCAAAACCGCCTCCGGGCGGGTCTTTGTTACCTCAATTTCTAGTAATATCGTTCGTTGGGGTCAGGCTATTGACTATGCGAAACGCGCCGGCCGAAAGGTGGTCATAGTCGGTTTTTCGGTTGACAGGGCTATCAAAATCGCCAAGGAGCTGGGCTATGTTTCCCTTACTTCCGCCGACATTGTTCCGCCCGAACGGGCCGGTAATTTTTCCGACAACAAATTAATTTTTCTGGTGGCCGGTTTTGCTGGTCAACCCGACTCAGCTCTATCAAAAATGGTTATGGGTAAACACCGGATAAAAATAAAATCAGGCGACAAGGTTATTTTTTCTTCCCCCGACTATATTCCTGGCACCACCACCCACATTTATTCAATGATAGATAATCTTTCCAGGCTCGGAGCCCAGGTCGTTTATGGAGAAAAAGAAGAAATGCATGTCTCGGGCCATGGTTATCAAAAAGAACACGCTTTGTTAATCAGTTTGGTTAAGCCAAAATATCTTCTCCCTATCGGCGGCAACTACCGTCATTACAAAAGTTACCAAGCCATCGCCTCCATGCTGGGCTATGATCAAAAAGATTGCGTAAACCCTGATTATGATTCGGCCGTCACTTTTTCTGCAAAAGGCTACGACACCGGGACCCACATTCCGATGCGTAAGGTCTTAATAGACGGTTTGGGTATTGGCGATGTCGGTGCCACTGTCCTTCGTGACCGCAAACTTTTGGCCGAAGACGGCATGTTTACCATTATTCTTTTGGTAAATTATCAAAGCGGCCAACTTTTAAAAGAACCCGTCATCCTAAGCCGAGGATTTGTTTTTGTCAAAGAAAGCAGTCAACTGCTGGACTACCTGAAACAGGAAATTACATTAAAATTTGGCCAGTCGACCAGCTCTCCGGCCAATTTTGAGTACCTTCGTGAACAAATACAGGCCCATACGGAAGAGCTGATTTTCCAAAAAACCGGTCGTCAGCCAATGGTTCTACCATTAGTAATCGAAGTCTAGGTTTTAATATTAATAACCATAAAATTGCCTGCTAACAGAACAAGTCCTGATCCGTTAAAATAAGCTCATGCTTTATTCAAAACTTTTTGGTAAAACCAGCAAAAGTGTTAGCCGTGAAGCTGTTGCCGTCAGCCACCGGCTGCTTCTCCAGTCAGGTTTTATTCGCCAGCTTTCTTCCGGCCGTTATACCCTTCTTCCTCTTGGGCTAAAAGTTGCCAAAAAGATCGAACAAATTATTCGTGCTGAAGTTGAGAAAACCGGTGCCCAGGAATTGATTGTTCCTACTCTTCATCCGATTGAAATATGGCAGAAAGCCAACCGCGATAAAAAATTTGGCGCCGCCATGATGAAGATAACCGACCGGAATGGGGCTGAATTTACTCTTGGCGCCACTGCCGAAGTAATAATGCTAGACCTTGTTTCTCAATTCAACCCAACCTATAAAGACCTTCCTATAAATATCTACCAGTTTTCCCAAAAATTTCGAGACGAGGCCCGTCCCACCGGTGGTCTGCTGAGAACCAGAGAATTTGTGATGAAAGACGCCTATTCCTTTGATATCGACGAAATCGAACACAAAAAGATCTATCAGGCCTATTGGCAGGCCTATGAAAACATAGCCTCTAAGTTGGACCTAAAGGTTATTGCGGTGGAGTCTGACAGTGGGGCCATTGGCGGTGCCGTCTCTCACGAATTTATGGTTGAAACTGGAGTGGGGGAAGATACCGTTGTTAAATGCTCCTGCGGTTACGCCGCCAACATCGAACGGGCTCAATTTATTCGCACCAACATAAACCTTGACGAAGAAATAAAGCCCTTCGAAACCGTTTCTCAACCAGAATGGGTAGAAACCATGGACGATAACATTAAACATTACGGTAAAACAAAAGAACATTATTTAAAAAACGTAGTCTACAAAGATTCGGATGGCACTATAATTATTGCGGTTATCCGCGGCGATTTGAATGTCAGCAAGGCAAAACTGGCCCAGGTTTATGGAGCTAAAGGCGAACTTGAGCCGGCCACCGAAGACGATTTGTTGAAAATAGGCACCAAATCTGGCTGGGTTCACTGCTGGGGTCATCCGGCCGTCTATGTTGGCGACCTGTCCCTAACTACTGTTCACAATTTTATCGGGGGGCAAAAGGAAAAAGACACTGATTCAATCAATGTAAACTATGGCCGCGATTTTAAATGTCAATATTTTGGGGACATTGCCGAAGCAAAAGAAGGTCACCTCTGCCCTGTCTGTCAAAAAGAACCGCTATATTTTTCCAAAGCTGTGGAATTTGGGAATATTTTTAATATCGGTTTTACCTATTCCAACCCGATGGAAGGTAACTATGTCGATAAAACTGGCAGTTTAAAAAAGATATATATGGGTTCCTACGGTATTGGCATTGGACGTTCAATGGCCATTGTTGTTGAAACTCACCATGATGACAAAGGCATCATCTGGCCTTTATCAATCGCCCCCTATCAATATCACCTGATTGCTTTAGCTGGAGACTCTCCAGAGGTTTCAAGCCAGGCCAACACTATTTATCAACAGCTATTGGCCAACAATTTGGAAGTTCTTTTTGATGACAGGGATGATGTTTCTGCGGGTCAGAAATTTGCCGATGCCGATCTAATCGGCATTCCTTTCCGGCTGGTAATAAGCCAAAAAACGCTTCAAGCCAACTCGTTCGAATTCAAACCCCGGTCTTCCCCAAACTCAACCCTGGTTCCAATTGCCGACTTAATAAGCTTTCTTAAGAAAACAGCCACTTAATTCACCCTTCCCATTAGGCTATACTCTTGTTATGGCCAAACGTGGACGAAAGAAAAAAGGTGGAAATATTCTGCCCCGGCTTTCTCTAAAACCCGAAACAGTTAAATCAATCTTTTTCATCTTTTTTCTCATATTAGCGCTGTTATCCATATTTTCATTTGTCCAAACAGGTCCGGTACCAACCCAGCTAAATCTTCTTCTTGATCGGTATTTTGGTTTTGGTTCCCTGCTAATTCCTTTCCTTCTGCTTCTAATTTCCTTTTCTTTCGCCAAAATAAAAATCCCTCTCAAAGAAGCTAACGTAATTTTAGGTTTCTCTATCATGTTTTTGTCAATTATCAGCCTGTTCCGTCAAGGAATTGTCGGCCGTTTTTTTTGGCAGCAATTTATTGTTCTTTTTGATCAGCTGCCCACTTTTCTAATTTTTTCTTTTTCCTTAATTGTTGGCTTTGTTATCTTGTTTGATACTTCCGTTGCCCAACTTATTAAAACAGCCAGCCGCATTTTAACTCTCGTTTACAAATACACTCTTGATACCGGCGGCCGATCCCGGGGAGTCGGCGCTAAAAGTAAAGAACCGCAATATCTCAAAAACCAAAGTTATTCAGACAAGGTTGACACTAAAGAAAGTCAAAAAGAGGAGCTTTCTGTGGTTGGTATTCCTCCTGTCTTCAAACCTTCCGAGTCCTCTTTACCCTCCCGGCCTCAATCCGCAGTTAGTCAAATATGGGAATATCCTCCAATCAGTTTATTTGACGACAGTCCGGGTACCAAAGCTGACCGTGGAGACGTCCGTAAAAACGCCCAGGTAATTGAGCAAACTCTTGACTCTTTTGGCATCACCGCCAAAGTTGCCGAAGTTAATAACAGTCCTTCGGTTACCCAATACGCTCTCGAAGTTGCCCTCGGTACAAAGCTTGCCAAAATAATAAGTCTTTCCAACGACTTGGCCATGGCATTAGCCGCTCCGGGCGGCCAAATCCGGGTCGAAGCTCCAATACCGGGGCGCTCTTTAGTTGGTATCGAAGTTCCCAACCGGTCTCTCGAAGTAGTTCCGATCAGAAGAATTCTCGAATCGGATGAAATGAACAAAATGAAAAGTAAAATCGGCATTCCCCTTGGTCTGGATGTCGCTGGAAACCCCAAGGTTGCTGATATTACCCGCATGCCCCACGTTCTAATCGCTGGCCAAACCGGTTCAGGAAAATCAATTTGTATTAACTCCTGGATTTCAACTATTCTTTTCCGCTCTTCGCCCGAAGAAGTTAAGCTGATTATGGTTGATCCCAAGCGGGTGGAACTAACCCCATACAACGGTATTCCTCATCTTTTAACCCCGGTCATTGTTGATCCAGAAAAAGTTGTTTCTGCACTAAAATGGGCAGTTTCAGAAATGGAACGACGCTATAAATTATTTACCGAAGTTGGAGCCAAAAACATTGAAAGTTATAACAATATGGCCGGATTCCAGTCCATTCCCTACGTCATCATCTTTATTGACGAACTGGCCGAAATTATGCTTTTTTCTCCTTCCGAGGTTGAAGAAAACGTCTGCCGCATCGCCCAAATGGCCCGGGCTGTTGGTATCCATCTTGTCCTGGCCACCCAGCGGCCTTCGGTAAATGTCATCACTGGTCTTATCAAAGCCAATATTCCCACCCGGCTTTCCTTTGCTGTTTCTTCAATGATCGATTCCCGGGTAATTTTAGATAGTCCCGGGGCTGAAAAACTTCTTGGACGGGGCGATATGCTATATATTCCCCCCGATTTGGCCAAACCAATCCGCGTCCAGGGTTGCTTTATTTCTGAAAAAGAAACTGCCCGGCTCATTGAATATGTCAAAAAACAACGGCCGGTAAGTTACGACAATCAAATTGTCAGTCAGCCGGTGGCCAGTCCGACTTCTCTTAGCAAAAACATTATGCAGGTAGACGGTGAAGAACGCGACGCCGTCTTTGAAGAATCTGTAAAACTTATTCAAATGACTGGTCGGGCTTCAGCCTCGCTGTTTCAACGCCACTTAAAACTTGGATATGCCCGTGCCGCCCGTTTACTCGACCAGCTTGAAAAGGCCGGAATTGTCGGTCCCGGATCCGGCGCCAAACCGCGCGACATTCTAATTCAGCATAACCAGCCGACCGACGAAAACATTCTATAAATGCTATGGTTCGTGCCTCACTTCTCCTAAAAAATACTCGTTTGGAAAAGGGGCTTGAGATTAATGAGATCGCCCATTCCACTAAAATTCGTTCCGATTACATCGAGGCCATCGAATCAGAAAATATAAACCAAATCCCGCCCGAACCATACTCCTCTCTGATTATCAAAGATTATGCCCAATTTCTAGGCCTTAACGGCCAAGACGTGCTCAGTCTTTTCCGTCGGGATTTCGATCATCGCCGCCAAAAATCCACCAGTCGTATTGCCTCCAGTTCTTTCAATCCGCAGGTGGCCTATTCGGTGTTTGTGGTCCTGGTGGTCATTTCCCTTTGCCTTTATCTCGTTTTCGAATATCTAAAATATAATCAGCCTCCCAACCTGGTTGTTTCCTGGCCAAACGAAAACACTCTTGTAAGTGATGTTATTGAGCTAAATGGTAAAACCAATTCAGAAGCCACGGTTAGAATAAATCAGGATTTGGTAGTGGTCGACCTCGAAGGAAACTTTAGTAAGAAAATTCCCTTAAAACAAGGTGAAACAAAAATAACAATAGAGTCAAAATCACCCTCTGGCAAAACCACCCAGGTCGAAAAATTTTACAAAAGATAGTCTATACTAAAATCATGAACTACTCTCAAATCATTTTCAATGCTTGCCTTATCGCTATCACCGGCGTTCTTGTCGCTGTTGGAATTTGGGTTATTGAAGTCTTGCGGGAACTTCGCAACTCAATTATCAAAACCAACTCCATCCTCGATGACGCAAAAAATGTCTCTTCCTCAATCACCAGGCCGGTCAATTCTTTTGTTGATCTTTTTAATAATCTTTCGGTTATTTCTCAAATGGTGTCCAATTTTGTTGCCAACCTTAAAACCGCTAAGAAAACACCCCGTCGTCAAGATTAAGCCCCCTATTTTGCTATAATCCGCTGATGACTGCCGCTGAACTTAAAAAAAAGTTTGTCGATTATTTTGTTTCCAAAGGCCACGTTGAAATTCCTCCTGCTCCGCTTGTCCTGGCCAACGATCCATCAACCCTCTTTACCTCTTCAGGAATTCAGCCGCTTGTACCCTATTTCCTTGGTCAGGCTCATCCCTACGGCAAACGCCTGGTTAATGTCCAAAACTGTGTCCGCACAGGTGATATTGATCAAGTCGGCGACGGTTTTCATCACACCTATTTTGAAATGCTTGGCAACTGGAGTCTTGGCGACTACTTCAAAAAGGAAATGATTCCGTGGTCCTATGATTTTCTGACAAATATCCTTAAATTGGACCCCGCCCATTTACACGTTACCTGTTTCGAGGGCGATGATGACGCTCCAAAAGACACCGAAAGCTATGATTTATGGCGTTTTGAAGGTATCCCGGAAAGCCGCCTTCACTATCTTTCGAAAAAAGACAACTGGTGGGGTCCCCCCGGCATAACCGGACCTTGCGGCACCGACACCGAAATGTTCATCGACACCCAACCCGGCCAAAAACTGGACGACTTTCAAAATGGTTGCCGTCAGGGGCGGATTATCGAGGTGTGGAATGACGTTTTAATTCAATATTACAAAAACGACCAGGGAAAGTATGAAAAACTCGTTCAAAACAATATCGACACAGGTATGGGAGTTGAAAGAACGCTTGCCATACTTTCGGGATTTTCTGATAATTACCTTACCAATGTTTGGCAGCCTATTATCCAAAAAATTGAATCGCTTTCAGGCAAGGAATATCTCAAAAACCAAAGTGCCATGCGTATCATTGCCGATCATCTCCGGGCCTCGGTTTTTATCGCCGCCAATGGGGTTGAACCGTCAAATAAAGAGGCTGGCTATGTTTTACGGCGCCTTATTCGCCGCGCCATTCGTCAGGGGAAGTTGATTGGAGTAGAACAGCAATTATGTTCAGCCGTCGCTAAAGCAGTATTTGACAATCAGCACCACTATGCGGGCGTCTATCCAGAGTTGGATCAAAAAGAGGCCGAAATATTAACACTCCTTAACAACGAAGAGTCAAAGTTTCGCCAAACTTTGGACAGGGGACTAAAAGAAATTGGCAAAATAACCGAAAAAAACCGCCGTCTTTCTGGCCGGGAAGCCTTTTATCTTTATCAAAGCTTTGGTTTTCCGGTGGAGATGATCATTGAGGAATTAGTAAAGTTCAACCAGACCCTTGATATCGACGAATTTAACCGCTTCAAATCAGAGCACGCCCGTCAATCACAAACCCTTTCAGCCGGCAAGTTTAAGTCTGGTCTGGCTGATAATTCAGAGCTAACTACCAAATATCACACCGCCACCCATCTTCTTCACGCCACCCTTCGCCGATTATTTGGCTCGTCCCTCCAACAGTCCGGGTCAAATATTACTTCTGAAAGACTTCGTTTTGATTTTAACCATCCTCAAAAAATCACCGCTGATGAAATATCCAAAATTGAAAATCAGATAAATCAGGTTATTCAGGAATCACTGCCGGTTACAGTCGAGAAAATGGAATTTGAAAAAGCCCAAAAAAAAGGCGCCCTGGCTTTTTTTGGTTTAAAATACCCAAAAATTGTCACTGTCTATACCATCGGTTCAAGTCAGAATCCCTATTCCAGAGAAGTTTGCACCGGCCCCCACGTTGATAACACCAGTAAAATTGGTCGGTTTGTTATCACCAAAAGTGAAAGTCTTGGCACCGGCAAGCAACGTCTTTACGCCACGCTCAAATAGGCTACAAATGGTATCCTTTTTACATGGAACCCAATTCTTTTTGGCTTATTGCCATCGATGAATTCCAGGTTACTGTTGCCCTGGTTGGCAAAACTAGTCAAAAATACAAGGTTCTTTCGCTGGGATCAACTGTCGACTGGCAGGAAAACTCGGCCGCTTCATTAACCCAGTCCGCCAACGAATCGCTTTTGTCTGCGTCTTCAACCCTCACTGAGAACCAGGAACCCGACAATTGCGCCATCATCACCCCTCCCCATTGGGTCGGTCCTGACGGCAAGATTGTCGCTGACAAGTTGAAAACCATCGAAACTGTCTGCCGTCAACTCAAATTAAATCCGCTTGGTTTTGTCGCCAATAACGAGGCTATCATTGAAGAATCAGAGCAGGCCGAGGGATTCCCCTCAAGTTTTATTCTTGTCAACTTCGAATCTTTCCACCTCAATCTGTCGTTGGTGTACCTGGGCCAGGTTAAAAAGCATTTTCGACAGCCACGCCAGGACAGCACTCTATGTTCACAAATAGAGTCTCTTTTGCTCGAATCAAGCCAAAACACTGCTCTACCCCCTCAAATTATAGTTTATGGACAGATAAATAATGATCAGTTTTTGGAAATAAAAAATTACCCCTGGATTTCAAAGAAGGCGAATAATATATTTATTCATTTTCCCGACATTCGTTTTTACTCAACACCCACTCTAATCGACATCTATACCAGGGTAATTTCCCTCCAAATTGAGCAGTACAAACCCGCGTCCGTAGATACCCAAACCCCTCTACCGCCAGAAGAACCCGAAACTTCTTTAAGTCAGCCCCCCGTTCTTGAAGAAGTCGATCCCTCCCTGCTCGGTTTCGAAACCAGCTCCACTGCAAAGACAGCCATTGCCGAACCACCGCCTATTGTTCTCAAAGCCCCACCGGTTAGAATACGAACTATCCCCAAATTACCACAATTTCCAATAAAAACGTTGCTTATTCCTCTGTCGGTTTCACCCCTAATTATTTTTCTCTTTCTTTTCTATTCCTCCGCACAGATTACTTTATTTGCCAATCCGTATCAGTTTAAAGTCGCCAAAAACGCCACGTTTTCTTCCGCCTCAAAACCCCTGGCCGGAAGCCTGCCAATAAGTTATAAGAGTTTTGCGCTTTCGTCCAGTTTATCAACAAAAACCACAGGTGAAAAAACAATTGGCGAGAAAGCGCAAGGAGAAATTGTCGTTTATAACAAGCTTGATAAAGTTCAATCTCTACCCAGGGGTTCGGTTCTTGTCGACAACAGCGGTAAAAAATTTGAAATTACTACCTCGGCCCAAATTGCCTCCAGCAGCTCCGACTTAAATTTGGGAGTAATCAACCTTGGGCAAACCCGGCTAAATTTGGTTGCTTCCGAAATTGGCCCCGAGTACAACCTGGCCAAAGACACCAAGCTGACTTTCAAGGATTTCCCTGAAACGTCATTGGTAGCAAAAACCAGTCAGGATTTTGTTGGCGGATCGAAAAATCAAGTTAAAGCGGTTTCGGCAACCGACAAAAAGTTACTCGAGGAAAAAGTTAAGGCCGACCTGGCCACCCAGGTGAACGCCAAAATAAAGGAGGAGGAGAGTGTTAAGGGTACGGTTCAAACCAAAATTGACCATCTGGAATATAGCCGAGAAATTGGCGAACAAGCCGACGAAATTTCTGCAGTGGCCAAGGCTACAGTAGGTATTTATTTTTTCACCAAAGAACAAAAACAGCAGGCTCTGATCAGTTTAATATCTGACCAGCCCGATTTTCCCAAATCGGAAATTGATCCCTCAAGCTTTAGCTTTACTCTATTGGCCGACAAAGTTGGTCAAGACGAAATCACTGGGCGGGCCACTGTGACCGGTCAGGCCCTCCCCAAAATCGATCAGGACCGGTTAAAAAAAATTGTTTCCAGCAAAACAGTTAAAAACGCCAGAGAAAAAATACGATCTAATTTTCCGCGTGTTTATAATCTTTCCATCGATACCATTTTTCAATTTCTTCCCGACAACTTAAACCTTCTTCCGTTAAGGTGGCAAAATATTAAGCTGATTGTCAAAATGAAATAATTATGTACCGTTATGTTAAAAAGCCGCCCAAAACCCGCCCGTTTCCTGAAAAGATATCGCCGCGTTCCCGTCGGCTTGTTGCTTTTTCCCTTCTAACCGCCGGCGCATTTTTCCTTTTTTGGGCCATATTTCCAATAGTTTCCTTTCAAATAGGATATTCCGCCCAATTTAAACCAATAAGCAGCCCTCTCTCTAGCCGGTTCTACAACCAATCAGGTTCCATTCTTGGTGACATTACTACCGACTACAGCCAAATCAACAACTGGTTTGTTGGTGTCACCAGCCCTGAATCTACTCAGTTGAGTTTTTCCCAGGCAACTTATCAAATCTCAATCCCAAAGCTTAAAATTCAAAATGCCGTTGTCAAGGTTGACGGCCGGGATTTAAAAAAAAGTTTGGTCCAATACCCTCAAACGGCTCTTCCCGGTCAGCCTGGCAGTGCCGTCATTTTTGGCCACTCGGTTTTGCCCCAATTTTTCAACCCTCTGTCATACATGACCATTTTCTCCACTTTATTTAAGCTAAAAAACGGAGATGATATCTATGTCACCTACGACAATATCACCTATAAATATCTGGTTGAAGACATGTATGAAGTTTTACCCACCGACCTTTCTGTATTAGAACAACGTTTTGATGGCCGCCGGCTGACCCTTATTACCTGCAGTCCGCCGGGAACATATCTTCGCCGCTTAGTTGTTAAAGCCCTTTTGGCAGATTATCAATAAACCCAATCATGGACCATAACTATTTAGCCATCGACTTTGGTCTAAAAAACATCGGGCTTGCTTATTCTTGCCGTGGCGTTATCTCAACCTTACCTTCGGTAAAAAACGACTCGCAAACCATCGGTAAAATAAATGAAATTTGCTCTACCCATTCTATTTCCAGAATTTTGATTGGTTATACCGACAGTCTGATAAAAAAGAAAATAGTTAACTTTGCTCTTCGACTTTCAACGGTGTTAAAATTAGACGTCAATCTGGTCGACGAGGCAGTTTCAACAATTGAGGCCAAAGAAATAATGAAAAATCAAGGCTTGTCAAAAAAAATGAAACTAAAGAAGGTTGATTCGGTTGCCGCCGCTGTCATTCTAAGGCGGGTTATTGGTTAATTAAAAATGATACTAAAAAACCTGGTTGCTCCTATTCAAATGTGGCTTTTATCCCAAAAAAGATGTGTCGGCTGTGGTGATGCTTTGTCAACAGGAATGAAAAAAGAAGTCCGCCAAAAAACAACCGTCACCTGTCGTCGCTGTGGTCGCATCTTTGTCTACGATTCAAAAAAGGACACTTATCGCCGGGCCTTGTTTGACGAAGTTTAAACAATCTATACTGTGGTTAAGTATTTGATTCTCGTTTTTGCCTCGGTCTCGATAGTCCTTTTATTACTTTCCTACTCCTATTATATTTGTCTTCAACCATTGTCTCCGGCTTCTTCTGTCAGGCCATTTGTCATTAATCAGGGCGATGGACTTCAGTCCATCAGCCAGCGGCTGGAAAAAGAGAAAATAATTAAAAACCGTTTTGCTTTTATCATCTATTCCCGTTTATCAGGGACATCCAGTAAGCTTCAGGCCGGACGTTTCCAACTGTCCCCGTCGATGGCTATTCCCGAAATCTCCTCCAATTTATCACACGGCGGCAACTTTGATTATCAGGTTACTCTAATAGAGGGGCAAAGAGTTGAAGAAATTGCCCGTTATCTTGAAACCAGGCTGGAAAATTTCAACCGGGAAAAGTTTATTATTTTGGCAAAGAGCTATGAAGGCCAGCTCTTTCCCGACACCTATTCAATTCCAACAAATTATTCTGAAAAATCTGTCATTGATCTTTTTCGTCGGCATTATCAGCTTAAGTTTGAACAGGCCTCTGCCGGTTCAACAAGTCCTCTTCCTTCAAATGATACCCTGGTGGTTGCTTCACTTTTGGAAAGAGAGGGGCGGTCTGCCGACTCAAAGGCGGCTATATCAGGTATTATCTACAACCGGTTAGCAGCCAACATGCCGCTTCAAATCGATGCCACCGTTCAATATGCGCGAGATTCAAAAAATCCTGCCCCCTCTCAATTTTGGTTGCCGCTTGCTAAATCCGACCTGGCCATCCCCTCAATTTACAACACCTATCTTCAGCCAAAATTACCACCTCAACCCATCTGTAATCCAGGATACGATTCGCTCTATGCGGCCCACCACCCGCTTTCTTCCGACTATTATTTCTATCTAACTGGTTTGGATGGCCAAATGCATTACGCCCGCACCTTCGAAGAACACAAAGAAAACATCAAGCGGTACCTCAACCAACAATCTGTCTTTCACCTTCTAAAAAATCTTCTCATGGTCTCCATATAGGCGGTCGAACCAATTTCAAAATCTACGTCTTGTACCAATTCCGTTCTTAACCCTTTATCTCTAGGAGTAAATTCCGAGTATGTTGACAACGAACTAACTTTCATTTCGCCCAAAAATCTAGAACCTTCTGAAACGGTAAATTCTCTATGTTGGCCGTCGGCTGTGTTATTTGAATGGTGTTCCACACACCGTATGTGCAAGTCACCTGTCGCCAATATTCCTCCAAAAACCGCTTCGCGCTCGACGAAGAGGGTCCCCTTAAATTGAGTCTTAATATTTTGCAGTCTGCGACAATCATCACATCTTGCCGTCGCTTTATCAACTCTAATTGCCACACAAAACTTTAGTGTCCATCAAGGTTTACAACCTGATGTTTTTGTCCCAGCAAAGTCAAAACAACCTCCCTGTTTTTTGATACGGAATGATACAATGGGCTATGAACCAGTTTGCCAAGATACTTTTATTGGCTAATATCGGAATTTTCGGCTTAATGGTACTTTTCGGGTGCTTTTCCCAGCAGAATTTGGTTAATTAATTTC
>CAZIHS010000010.1:0-24388 GCA_964538765.1 uncultured Gammaproteobacteria bacterium
AAACGACTAGTTAAAAATTACTTAAAAAATTAGCGTTATCTAGTCAAGACCCTAATATTTTTTGATAAATTAATGCCGAGACTAGAGTAACTCCTGCTAGAATTCGGGCCGCGTCTGTCTCGCAATGTTAATGTCAGACTGACAGTTCCCCGTAATTTATAGGGTAAAAAGCCTTAGCTATCCAATAAGAAAACCCCCTGCAAACACATAGGGAGTGTCCTTATTACAGTATCTTTACCCCCAACACTACCTCTACAATCTGTACAACAAAATAAGATATAAATATAATCCCAAACCCAATCAGCGCCGCCGATATTCGCCCATATCCGCTTTTTATTGCTCCCTGATCCCCGCCGGCAGTCATCAATCCAATCCCTCCCCAAATTAAAATAACCAGCATTAAAAGTCCTCCCACCACATAAACATAAGGTAGCAATGTTGTTACCACTGTCCCCAAGTTGGCATTGCTGTATCTAAACCCGGTTCCTGCGCCATAATTGGGTAATGCCACTGTGTTTGGCACGCCCCCGGCTGCCAGCAGCCCTATCATTTAGTCAACCCCGGAATTTGTAATATATCCACTGCAATCAATCTTAACAAAAAAATAGCGAATATCGAAATCAATAAACCGCTTAATGCCGCCGTAATTCCACTGCTTGCCTCAGCTACTTTTTTCGGATCACCGCTCGACATCGTTATGTCAATAAAACCTTTCACCATCAATAAAAAAGCAATTCCCCCTGTAATTCCAAATACATAAGGAAGTAACCATTCCATAAACTGGCCCGTTGTTCCCACTGGTATGCACCCAAGCGCCGTATTTACCCTGGGGTCCCCGCTGTTTGCGCCATGACCGGTGCTGTCACAAAAAACGGTGTCGGCCGCCGCCGCCATCACTCCATTTGCTCTAAACGACAATAATGCCGCAATCGAGGTAAAAAATGCCAACCTCACCGCTCTTTTCATCAACTTAGTATATCATGTGATGTTAAAATTAAGAGTGTTAAATGCCGCAAGATACAGCCTCCTTCTTTTTGCCATTTGTATCTTTTTTCTTTACCCTAAAAAAACAATTTTTGCCAAAAGCATTGACGAAGAAATCACCGACATCAGCAGACAAATCACCGAGCTTGAAAATGCCATTAATCCACTCAAAAAAGAATCATCGTCCCTAAGTAGCAAGATTCAGCTGGCCAAAGTCCAAATAAGCTCTATCGAATCCAAAATATTAACCACCCAAAATCGTCTTGTTGACCGCCAGGCCGATTTGGAAGTCCAGCAGCTTCTTTTATCGGCCCGTATTCGCCGTTACTACATCAACTCCCGCCAATTTAGCCCTCTGCTGATCCTTTTTTCCTCCGCCGGCAGCGATACTCTTCGCCAATATACCTGGTACCAGTCGGTCATCAACCAGGATCGGGCCACCATTGTTAAATATCACGCCGACATCCAGTCTCTCACCTCAAACAAAAATAGTCTGGAGAAAGACAAGGTTCGTCTTCTTGGTTTAAAAAAACAACTCGAAAACCGTTTTGGTTTTTTAAGCGGCGAGATAAAAAAAGCTGAAGATTACAAAAAAGAACTCACCCAAAAACAGCAGCAATTGATCGCCGAAAAAACAGCCATGTTCAACACTTCCGTCGGCGAAGTTTCCACCGGTGACGATCCCGCTTCCCGGTCCGACTTTAACCCCGGTTTTTCACCCGCTTTTGCCGCTTTCTCGTTTGGCGCGCCCCACCGCAAAGGCATGAGTCAGTTTGGAGCTTATGGCCGGGCCAAGTCTGGTCAATCATACGAACAGATTCTAAAGGCCTACTATGGAGACATCAAAATTGAAAAAAGTGGCCCTGAAGGTTCCATCAAAACTTCCCTCGGCCCACTCCCATTTGAATCAAATTATCTTGTAGGTATTGCCGAAATGCCCATAAAATGGGGAGAAGATGGTGGATACGAAGCGCTAAAGGCTCAGGCCATTGCCGCCCGCACCTACGCTTTGGCCTACACCAACAATCTTGCTGGCTCTATTTGTGTCACCGAGGCTTGCCAGGTTTACAAACGTTCCCGCTATGATTCGCCCGGCATCTGGAAAAGAGCCGTCGAAGACACCCGCGGTTTAGTAATCAAAAGCAACTCCACCGGCAACATATTTTCCACCATGTATGCCTCAACCAGTGGCGGTTCAACCATCGGCTACACTTCCTTGGGTCATACTGTTTCACCAATTTGGGACACAAAATGTTCAAACCAATCCTGCTGGCCGCCCGAGTCCTATGAAAAAGTTTCTCTCTCGCCTTGGTACTACAAAGGTTGGTATAAAACTAGAAGCAATGTCTCCGCCGGTCGGTCCCACCCCTGGCTCACCAACGACGAGTTTGTTGATATTGTCAACGCCGTCCTGTATTTTTCAAAAACCCACGATTCCAGCCACCTTTCCCAAACTCAAAATTGCCTTGGATTCTGCGATTCAAACGCCTGGTCAAAAGAAGAACTTCGCC
The DNA here is from genome assembly GCA_964538765.1 of uncultured Gammaproteobacteria bacterium. Lineage (GTDB taxonomy): Bacteria > Patescibacteriota > Microgenomatia > UBA12405 > UBA12405 > CAZIHS01. The sequence goes on from CAZIHS010000010.1 coordinate 2,496, forward strand.
GCCAAACGGGGGATAAGGGTGGACCGATTTCGTCAATTAATTCAATTAATGTTGATTATTCAACTGCCGGTTTTACCAAGTCAGTCCGTCTAAGCACCGATAAGGGAGACTTGGTATTCGATGGCGCCGAATTCAAAGACATTTTTACTCTTCGGGCTCCCGGTGCCCTGGCCATCAAATCTTCACTTTACAATATTGAAAAAAAATAAACCACGATTCTTTTTTACGCTTTTTCCAACCAGTGGGGCACCAACATTTCCCGGCGAACTCTCCTGAAGCTGGAAACAATCTTTCCCCCGTCCAACAATTTCCAGGTTACCTATTCTCTAATATATTTTCATCCCCGCCAGTTTTATCGCCAGCATATAGAACACAAAAAATACTCACTTATTATTGGTCTTGGCGATGCCTACAGGCATTTAAATACAATAAAAATTGAAACCCAAGCCAAAAATTCCTATCTTAATCAGCCAATCTATCCCTTTTCTCCAATTTTACTCGATCTAAACATTCCCCCGGTCGACTTTTATGATTCTCGTTTTTTTCAAATCAGCTCCAACCTCGGCAACTATAACTGCAATTGGATTGCCTACAAAACCCAGCTTTATCTAAACCAGCATTCCCCGGAAACCTATCATCTTTTTCTTCACCTTCCCTCCAAATTTTCTGCCAATCTCGCCGCCCAAAACATCAAAACCCTGTTAACCGAAAATTCACTAATAAAACAGTAATATCACATTCTGATACAATAAACTATGCCACGAACCGGGGATCTTGACACTATCGCCCCCGACGACGCCGTTTCTCCTGCTTCCAGCCCCTCCAAAAAACCATCAATTTCTCCCGCACCCTCCGCCAATTCTTCCTCAAATAAACCCAAAACCAAAAAGGCCAAATCCCCCCTATCGTCCAACCCAACCCCTCCTCCTCCCCCCGTCAGTCCGGTAGCTGAAATCAGAAAAACTATCGATGACCTTTTGGGCCGCACCTCCCACCCCCTTTCCGCTTTTTTAGCCAAACCAAAAGTTTTCAGTTTCCAGGAGCGGGACGCTCAAGAAGAAATCATTCTGGTTGTCCGCCGCCACTGGTTTACCAATCTTGGTTGGATTATGGCCACCATTGTTATGATTTTTGCCCCCCTAACCCTGCGGCTGTTCCCTCTTCTGGATTTTCTTCCCACTAATTTTCAATTCATTGCCATCTTATTTTGGTACACAGTAACTTTTGCCTATGCCTTCGAAAAGTTTATCTCATGGTACTTTAATGTCGGCATTATTACCGACGAGCGGGTTGTTGACATCGACTTTAACAACCTCCTCGACAAAAAGTTTTCCGACGCCAAAATTTCCATGATCCAGGATGTAACTTCCCGGGTTTCTGGAGTCAGCCAAACTCTTTTCAACTATGGTTCTGTTTTTATCCAAACCGCCGCCGAAGTTCCCGAAATCGAGTTTGAAAAAGTACCCAGTCCCGACCGGATAATTAAAATTTTACAACAGCTTCGACAGGAAGAAGAGCAGGAAGCTATTGAGGGCAGGGTCAGATGAACTTCATTCCCACCGACTTTAATCAGTTTGCCCTTCTGCTCCTCAAATTCTTTTTTGTCCTCGGCGCCGTCATCTACTTTATTTTTGCCTCAGTTGTTGTCAAACAGTCTATTACCATGAGTAAAAACGTCAATGACAAATTTAATTCTATAATCATTATATTTTCCTGGATTCATCTGGCATTTTCTGGTTTTCTTATCTTTCTCACCCTAACTGTTTTGTAGTATTATTTAAGGAAGATGCACTTCGTATGCCGTTCCTTTGTTGGAGCCAGCGGTAAAAGTTCGTGGTCTCAATATTGGGAAAATGAGCCCGACGATCCCCTGGTTTCTGCTCGTCTTGGGCATCTTTTTGGCTTAATAAATCTTGCCAACCGTCCCGACGCCGGAGTTGTGGGCCGCCAGCTTATCGATCAGATCAGCCAAATCTATTTTGAATCGCCCCATTCCAACCCGAAAGAGGCTCTAAGTTACACGTTCAACCATCTTGCCGCCAGCCTTGATCAGGTGAACCTGTCACTTTTGGTTGTTCTTGGCGACCGTGTCTATTGTCAAACCACCGGCACCAATTTTTTTATTATTCTCCGCTCCACCCAAATCAGCCTAATTTCTCCGGCTCAAACCTCCTCTCCCATTTCTGGTCCCGTTCTTGCCAGCGACCGGCTTTTCCTGTGTACCACAACATTTTTAGATCAAATTACCCTTCCTTCAATCAAGGCCGCTCTTTCCGAGCCAAGTATTGCTGCCGCTGAAGAAAATTTTGTTTCTCTTCTTTATTCCCGCCCCGACCAGTCCAATCACGCCGCCGCCCTGATTCAAATCAACCCCGACCCGTCAATTGTTTCCTCACCAAACACTTCCCAGCCTGTTTTGCCCGTTACTGCTTCACCCTTCTCTCTTTCCCGTTTTACAAAGTTATTCCGAAAAATACCTTTTTTTGGAGTCAAAAAAAATGTCTATGTTGCCTCCTCGGTTGCCCCTGCCATTTCCCGCCGCCGCTTCTTCCGCCTTGCTTTAGCTGCCCTGCTGTTGTTTGGCTTGATCATCACCTCTTATTTTGGCTACCGTCGAAACCAGCAACAATTAAAAGCCGCCACCTTCACCGACCTTCAACAGCAACTCGATCAAAAAATTGCCTCATCACTGGCCCTAAAAAATCTAAATCTTAACGATGCCCTCACCGAAGCCCAAAAGGCTAAAGATATTTTTTCCCGGCTTCAATCTCTCAATCTTCGTCCCGACGAAATTAGTCGATATCAAAATCTAATTACCACTCTTCTTTCCCAAACCGGCTCCACTCCCGATTTTAACCCTCCTCTCCTTTTCGATCTTTCATTAATTCTTCCAAAACCAAACTATCGGCAGATCCGTTTGAATTCCAGCCAACTTTTGCTGTTGGACCCGTCCACTCCTCGGCTTGACCGTCTCGACCTTGTCAGCAAAAGTCATCAGCTGGTTTCCACCGCCTCCAATCTAAACCAGGCCATATCGGTTTCCCGCCAAAACGATTTTGTCTACGCCCTGCTCCAAGATGGTCTCTATCTGGCCACTAAAAGCCTTCTCGAGCCAAAAGTTAAATTTCCCTCCGACTTTAAACCCGTCGATTTTTCATTTTGGAATTCTGCCCTCTATCTACTCGATTCGGCCCAGCCATCAATTCAAAAATTTGCCCCCAACTCCACTGGTTTCAGCCCGCCCCAACCCTGGTTGAAAAGCGGCCAAAAACTGCCCCCAAACCCGGTGTCGTTGGCTATTAATGGTCAGGTTTGGGTTCTTGACCGGTCTGGGCAAATCACCGCCTACGACCGTGGTATCGCCCAAAAATTTACCACTCCAGTTTCCGACACTTCTGCCTCGTTTTCCCTCACCACCACCCCCGACAGTCAATATTTGGCTTTTTCTCCAAACGACACCACTATTTACGTCATCGCCAAAGACGGCCAACTCCACGCGAAATATTCGTCCAGCCGTTTTAAATTTTTAAGCCTGGCTATAAGTGACTCAAACCAATTTCTATATTTCCTTGCCTCTGACCAGAAAATTTACGTCATTACTTTATAAAAGCAACGCTTTCAGTAATCCATTTCTGTCATTAAATCCTCTCAAAAAATACAACGATCGTCTGTTCTTTAGGCTATAATCGTTTATCATGCGCTATTTCAATCTTTCTTCCCGCGATTACGCTTTTATCGACAAAATTGAGGCTGGTCTGGTTCTTACCGGGTCTGACGTCAAATCGCTTCGCTGTCAACCGCCCCAGTTTGCCAATTCCAAAGTAGAAATCGTCTCTTCCCGACCGGTTTTAGAGGATCTTTTTATTCCGGTTTATCGATACTCCCAGGGTCAGGTTGTTGACACTTCCCGTTCCCGCCAGCTGCTTCTTTCCCCAAGGCAAATTAGCCAGCTAATTTCCTACCGCCATCAAAAATATTTTCTTATCCCAATTGCTATTTTCCTAAAAGGGAAGTGGTTTAAAGTTGAGATCGGTATTGGTCGTAAACTACGAAAATACGAAAAAAGGGAAAAAATAAAAGCCCGCGAGACCAAAAAAAATTTTGGTTAAAAACTCTCTTGCGGAGATGGTCCGGAACGACCGGACGTCCGAAACCGACAATAAAAAACATCTACAAGCTTTTTTGATCTTGTCCTCAATCTAAAGTAGCCAAGATCAACAAAAGGCTACTCCAGTGTCGATTGGTGAGGGCATTGCCCCTCTCTTAATTCCTATCCAAATCGAGATGAATAGGAAAGCATTCTGGTTTAATTTACACCGTCTGCTCTCCTCCAGAATCGAAAAGTAGGCGATGGTCAGCTTAGCAAAAAGCAAAAGCCATTTTTGGCGAACCAGAAAAAATAGTTTGCTCAAGTTCTCCGAACTTGTCGGAAACTATGGCTAAGTTAACACCAAAAGTTTTACCTTTGGCATGATTTTTTAACCCTGTTTAACGACTCAATGGATCAAAGTCGGCTTGCCGTTTTTTAAAGTGCAGATCCCGTCGATGCAATACATCTCCAGTGAATCAATTATACCACAATTTTGCCCATTTTTATCATTTTCCTACTCAAAACAGTCCGCGTCCGTTGTCTATTTTAAACAAAAGAGCTTTTAAGTCAAAGATGTGCTATACTTCCCTCTGATTTTAGTTAGGCACAAAAATCATAGTTTGCCCTGGGATATTGGAAAATATTTTAGTTAATTTGGGCACATTATCTTTAAGCTATAAGCTTAAAGACGCCAAAGTTAATTAGAATATATGTACTATCAAGCCAACCGTTCTTATAATCACCGCTCCGGCCCTTTCCGCCGCCGGTCTCCCGCCGGTTCCCGGTCGGGTTTTCGCCAGTCAATTAATCCCGCCCTCTTTATCAAAAGTGCCCAGGATTTTGCCACCATTGAAGACACTCCAACTCTAAACTCATTTGCTGATTTTAAATTACATCCGTCTTTACTGGCCAACATCAAAGCCAAGGGCTATCTCAGGCCAACCCTGGTCCAAGACCAAACCATTCCCCACGTTTTAAATGGCCGTGACGTTTTGGGTATTGCCAACACAGGTACCGGCAAAACCGCCGCCTTCATTTTACCTTTAATTAACCAGGTATTGGCCAATCCCAGCCAGCGGATTATCATTATCGCCCCCACTCGCGAGTTGGCTATCCAAATTCGTCAGGAAATTCGCTCTTTCACTTTTGGTCTTAAAGTATACCCGGCTCTTGCCATTGGCGGTGCTTATCTTCGTGAACAGATCATTGATATTAAAAGAGGCCCTCATTTCATTATCGGCACTCCGGGGCGGATCAAAGACCTTGGTCAGCGGCGGGTTATTAACTTCGGTCAGTTATCCACCCTGGTTTTAGACGAAGTCGACCGTATGCTAGACATGGGTTTTGCCCCCGATATAAAATCAATAGTTTCCCAAATTCCTGCCTCCCGCCAAACCCTTCTCTTTTCGGCTACAGTTGATCAAAAAGTTGAGTCACTTGCCTACACCTTTTTGAACAATCCGATAAAAATAGCTCTCGAAGCCCAAAACCCTTCCACTCACGTCGAACAAAACATTGTCAAGGTCAATCGTGCCGACAAGGAACGTCAGCTCCACCAGCTGGTGTCTTCGCCCGATTTCAAAAAAGTATTGGTTTTTGGCTCAACCCAAATGATCGTTGAAAAATTATCATTATCTCTTGTCCAAAAAGGTTTTAAAGCCCAGGGTTTACATGGCGGCAAACGCCAGTCCCAGCGTCAGCAAATTGTCAGGAATTTTCGCGACAATCAAATTAACATTCTGGTTGCCACCGATGTTGCCGCCAGAGGGTTGGACATCGCCGACATCACCCACGTTATCAACTATGATCAACCCAACAACTACCAGGATTATATCCATCGCATCGGCCGAACCGGTCGCGGCAACCAAAAAGGTTTTGCCCTAACTTTTGTCGATTAACCCTTTTTCTGGTATAATAAAAACATCAGCGAAGGCTTCCGTATTTATCCCGCCTTTATTTTTTCGAATATTTTTTTAGGACACGAATTATGACAAACGGTTTTTCAGTAGGGGACTATATCACCGACTCCTCTTGCATTTATCAAATCACTGCCACCAAACTTGAGACCGACTCAAAAGGCAGAAAAGAAACTCGTCTATATTTCAAACCTGTTTGGGGATCTGACAAAGTTTTTACCGGCTCAATTCCCGTCAATAACCTTGCTTTGGCCGGTATCAGAAGAGTTTTGACTCCTAAAGAAGCCGGTCAAATTATGGCCGACCTTAAAACTCTGGTTGTTAGCGGGGAATACACCACTATTTCTGCCAAAGAGGAAGTTTTTCAAAATCAGCCGCTTAAAGTCGCCTCGGTTCTCGCCTATTATTGGGGCCGGGCCGACCTTTCGGCCAAGGCCGACAAAGATCTTTCCGAGCAGATTCTCGAACATTTTTGCCACGAGGTTTCTCTTGTCACCAAAAAAAAGTATCAAAACATTAAAAAGGATGTTTTGTCACTTTTAAACAAACGAAGGCGCTCTAAGGTTTATGCAACCCTACCTCCTCCTTCAACTGTCCCAAACCGTAATAAACCACAATACTCACCAGCAGGGCAAAAACCGCACTCAACTGCTCAAAATAAAATCTGAAGACCGAAGCCAGGAATATATTCACTAAAAGGCCGTACCTGAAATAGTTAATGCCCCTGATTCTTCTTTTTTTAACCACCCACCAGATTCCTCCCACATATAAAATCGAAGCCGCCACGTCAGACAATACTTTCAAAGCATAGATATAAACTTCCCCTCTCGAGTCGATCTCGGTTTTTGCTGGCCAGTTGTCAATAAACCAGCTGTTTTGATATCTCTTTGTTAAAATAGCCAAATCAACCGCGCTTCCAATTGTAAACACCACTGCCAGCATCATTAACACCGTCAACACAAATTTTTTTCGAAATATCCTGTGGTAAAACACCTTTCTAATACTCGACCAGGTTCCCTTCCACCAATTTGCCGCCTTAGAATTATTTAATTTTTCTTTTTTAACCACCTCCCAAATTTGTTTTGCCAGCCTGCGATAGTCTTCTTTTCCCTCAGCGATCACCTTTTTAAGTTTAAATAACATTCTTGACTTTTCATCCTTGTTAAGGCCATTTTCGACCATCTCTTCCAAGTTGGAAATGACTTGAAACATAAGCGTTCTTGGATCTTTAGGATTAACCTTTTCCAAATATCTGTAAACCAAAAACATCACAATAAAAAATATATACACGATCATTACTGCTGGTTGAAAATTCATATTATTATCTATCGACAGATATTTACCAAACTCATCCACAAACCATCCCAACCCTATTCCAAATATCACCACCGCCGTTCTCTTAACTTTTTCACCGTGGAAAATAATAACCAGCATCATTCCTGCTACCATCACTATCCCTCCAAATAGCACGTGGGCCACATGCCACTCACCTTTCCCGATATAAAAACCACGAACCACATAATTATTCCACGCTCTGGTCAAAAGCATCGATACCACTGCCCATATCATCATTGAAAGCACCAGCTCGGAAGCATTTTCCCTCTTAATTAGTTTTATACCCACCCTCAATTCTACCAAAGCCAATTTGCAAAAAAGTTAAACTAGATCCACAATTTGATGTGTCCCTGTTATTAGATCTTCTTTTTCCCAAAAACTGCTTTTCCTGTCATCGACCCGGTAGTTATTTATGCCCCTACTGTCAGGCGAAAGAAACTGTCCCCCCGATCAACTATCATCTGTCTCCCTTTGAAGGTGTCGTTTCTCTGTTTCCCTATTCCCTGCCCATAAAAAACCTGATTCTTTCTTTAAAATATCACCATGTCACCTCTATTGCCTCATTTTTAGGTCCGCTTATCCGCCGCCGTCTCAAAACCCACTTTCCTCATCTTTTACACTATTGGCGTCAACATCATTTTTCCCTCGCTCCGGTTCCTCTTCACCCAAATCGTCAAAATCATCGGGGATTTAATCAGTCGGAATTAATCGCCAGTTCGTTTTCTTCTGCCATTTCCCTTCCGTGTTTATCAAGCCTGTACCGTAAAAACACAAACACTGTTTCGCAAACCCGCCTCGCCAGTCAAAAACTCCGTTTTTCCAATCCAAAGTCAACCTTTTCTGTTTCTCCTGTTTCTGCCTTTCCCTCAAAGCTAATCATTGTTGACGACGTTATAACCACTGGTTCCACCTTATCATCCCTTGCCAAAACCACCCCGCCCTCTACTCTGCTTTGGGGTTTAACTGTTGCCGGCTAGTTGCTTCCCATTCCGCTTATTACTCTGGTTGACCTTATTTCCTCTGCTGTTTTGGGTGTTGCCAGCTCTGGTCCGGCCGCCAAAATATCATTTGCCACCGCTCCTTCAATGGGTGTCAGTGAGCTTAGGTAAATGTTGTCGACATTCAAACCATGTTGAGCCAACGACTCCTTTAGCTCCTGTTTTATCTCATCTTCAATCTGGCTTCGGTCGGTCGACATCGCCAAAGTTAAACTGTGGTTTGTCATTACCTTTCTAATCCGGCTACGTGTCACCGGCCTCACCACCTTGGATACAAAGTTTTCACCTATCGTTTGCCAAATTTCCGGCAGTCTTTCCGTGTCTAATTTAATTAGCACCGTTGCTTCCACCGCCACAAATTTATTGTCTGAAGTTACCGCGTTTATTACTTCATCACCCATAATTTCCTTATTGTCTTTTAAAAACACGTCTTTGGAAATTGTATATTCAATCAGTTGGGCATTAAACAGTTTCACCCGATGAATAATTGGCAGCTTAAAATGCATCCCCGGATACCACACGTTTTTCAAAACTCCCCTGAATATACTATATATACAACCAACGTGTCCCGGTGGAATTGTCACCAAAAAGCCTCCCACCACCTCATCAACGAAAAGCGAAACCAGAAGATTGTCAATCGATGCCATAGATCACCTGATTATACACTAAACCCGCTCGCCAACTCTAACAGCCGCCTTCTCCATTCGTCACTTTCTACCACCCATGACGCCACCAGCACTCCTCCGGCTCCCAGTTTAATTGCCCCGGTGACATCATCTTTTCCCTTAATCCCTGCCCCCACCAGCACCATTTTGGGCCGGTAGAAAAAAATCACTTTTAACGCCACTTTTGCCATTTCCCCAACCACGCTCTTATCCTTGCTTCCAATCAACTTGGTCGGCTCATAAGCAACCATATCTGCCTCCAGGTTCTTTCCCCAACTTTCCACTTGCCCCCAAGACTGTAAACAAACCACAGATCTCATTTTTTCCTTGGGCCACTTTTTTAGGATTTTTTTGATTGTTCCGGGTTTTTTTCTAGCCTCACTATGATTTAAAAGCGATCCGTCCAGGCCCGCTTCGGCCGCCGCCGCCACCGACACTGCTCCGCTGTGCTGGCCCTCTTCCGCAACGTCAACGTTTTGCAGGTATACCTCCCTTTCAAATTTTCTTTTTAAATACACCGCGTTAATTGCCGCCACCACCGGAATAATCTTTACCCCGGTTTTGTCGGCGGTTTCATAACATATTTTACAAAGCTCCTCAGAACCGCTTCCAAATGTTTTCCGGTAATTTTTAAAATTAACTAATATCATTTTGCTCCAATTTGATATTTTGATATCAGCTGATTTATGCCGTCTCTCAACTTTGTCACCGCTTCTTTCGATTCAACATTTTGAAACACCATCGAATTAATTGCGTCTCCAAAATATTTACTCATTTCATCGTTTATTCCGGCATCAAAAGTTCTGGAGGCCAGATACCAGGAAACGGCATTGTCGGCGGTCATCACAAATGGTTTAATTCTTTTATTTTCCACCACCTTGGGCACCATACTCTTTCTCGGATATATTTCACCAAAACTTCTCACCTGAGACGCCGCTAAATGCAACTTCTCTAATCCCTCCACCGACGCTAAATACTCTAAAAACTTAAAGGCCTCTTTTTGATGTTTGCTTCCTTTTCCCACCCCCTCCACCCAATAAGTCGCCCAATGGATATTGGTTAGTCCCGCTTGATTACTTGGCTGGTCCAGCGGCCCACTATCTAGGGTTGGTAATTGAGGCACGGTTGTTACCTCAAAATTAAGACCTTTATTCATTTCTTCCAGGTTAAATATCCGCCAGGACGGGCCAAAGTAAAATCCCAGTTTACCCTGAGCAAACATTTCGGTTGTACTGGGCAAATTTTCGTCCCAAACTTTGTCCTGTGTTCTAAACAGGGTATAAAAAGAAAGTACGTCGGCCAGCTTTTTGTTATTAGTTTCGTCGGTTTTTAAAGGGTCAAGCCCGTTTTGAGCCATCATCAACCCCACCACATCACTCCAGTGGTCAACGTTGTCCACCAGCCCCAGGCCGGCCCCGCCAATTCTGATTTGACCGCTTTCATCTTTAACGGTTATTTTTCCCGCCGTTGTTTTCAGATCCCACCAGCTTTTGGGCAAATCTGCTTGAGCCGCCACCAGCAGATCACGGTTATAAAACAGCCCCAGTGAGTCATACATCAGTGGTATTGCTTTATATTTGCCTTGTCTCACCAGATCCCGTTTGTAAATTTCAAAAAAGTCACTTTGCATTTTTAATCTTTCAACCGTATCTCCCGGCACATCAGCCAATTCTGGTAAAAAATTGTTGATCCAGGTGTTGTGGATTCTAAAAATATCCGGCACCTCTTCCCCGGTTCCTTCCTTGGCCAGCCTTCCAATCAACCTGGTGCGGTAATCATTTCTCTGGTTTCTCCTGTAGTTCACTTTAATTCCCGGATTCTTTGCCTCAAAGTCGGCAATTACGCCGGCCACAATACTTTCGTCTTCCCACAATCCCCAATAATTCAAAGTAATTTCATTAGTTCCTCCCGGTTTCATGCTTGGTATCACCAGCCTAAACACCACCACCACTATCGCCAAAACCACCAGCCCAATCAGTATAAACGGCACCAACCCTGAAAAATTGAATTTTTTTTCATTTTTCAAAACCACCGCCACTTTTTCTTCAGTGACCTGACCCCCATCAGTCTTTGCCGCTTCAACTTCTTCAGTTGGAATCTCGACCCTTCTTGGTGGTAACGGCGATTTAATTTCCTCAACACTCACCCTTATATCATAGCTAAAAGCGGCAATTATGGCTATAATCCAAGTTTTTTGTTAAAATTTGGCCAATGTCGCCGCTTTATTCTGCTCTTATTTCCACCCTGGCCATCAGCTTAATTCCCTTGCTTGGTTTGATTTTTTTTCTTCCCCAGTTTAAGCGGTTTAAAAACATTTCGATTCTCTTGGTTGGTTTTGCGATTGGCGGACTAATTGGCGACTCTTTTATCCACCTGCTTCCCCAGGCATATTCCCAAACCTCTTCAACCTTAAAAGTGTCGCTTTTTACTATTACCGGTTTTTTATTCTTTTTTTCCCTGGAAAAGTATCTTCGCTGGCAACACTGCCACGACCCCGACTGTCTTGACACCGACCATCAACATGTTGTCACCATTAATTTAATTGGAGACACCGTTCATAATTTTATTGACGGCTTAATAATTATCGCCAGTTATACTGTCGATCATCGCCTGGGTTTGGCCACTACCCTGGCGGTTATCATTCACGAGATACCTCAAGAAATTGGTGACTTTGGCATCTTCATTCATCATGGTCTGTCTCCGCTTCGGGCAATCAAATACAATCTGTTATCAGCCCTTTTCGCCTTTATTGGGGTCGTTTGTGGTTCGCTTATAGGCTCCGGCTGGCAACTATTTTCCCAAAGTCTTGTTCCCATCACCGCTGGCGGATTCCTATATCTTGCCGCCTCTGATCTGGTTCCCGAGCTTCACCGTCACAACCGCCATCTCGGTTTTTCTTTCATCCAGCTTATGGCTGTAGTTGCTGGAGTTGCCCTGATGGCCTTTCTCTTTCTGCTTGAATAATTTATGATTAACCATCTGCTATGCTAATTTCTATTCACGCCGATGGGGGAGCCCGAGGCAATCCCGGGCCGGCCGGTATCGGTCTTATTGTCACCAACCCCCAAAATCTACCTATCTATCAACAATCTACCTTTCTTGGCGTTAAAACCAACAACGAAGCCGAATATCACGCTTTAATCGCCTCCCTCAATTGGCTTTTATCATCAAAAAAAACTTATAATATCAGCCGCGTCAACTATTATTCCGATTCCCAATTATTAATTCGCCAGCTTCTGGGAATTTACAAGGTCAAAGCTGCCAACATTATTCCCCTTTATCAGCAAGCCATCAAGCTTATATCTCAGTTAAACATAACAATTGATTTTCACCATCTCCTTCGTGACCAAAACCAACTCGCCGATCAGTTGGCCAACAAGGCCATGGATGCCGCCGCCAAATGAATATCTCTAAAATAAAACCAGTTCCGGCCCTCGCCATCGTTCTGCTGACCGCTTTTTTACTTACTGTTGTTTTACCTATTATTTCAAACTATGACAAATCAGCCTCCAACACCTTTCTTCTTGACCATGATTACTCCCACCTGTCTCGTCAGCAAATAATTGAAAAGATCACCACAGATTTTCCCCTTCCTGCTAACATCAATCTTACTGCCAACGACAAAACCATTCCCCTGAATCTGGCTTCAATCTCGGCTCAAATCGACGCCAACAAAACCGCCAGCACCATCCTGTATCGCCGTTTGAATCAGGGCATTCCGGCCTATGTTAAGTATTTTTTCTCTCCCAAAAAATTTGAACTTGAAGTTTCCTACGATACTTCACTTTTTAACCAAGTCGTCGACAATGTCCGTTCACATACCGACAAGGTTTTTACGCCTTCAGAATTAACTCTTCAAAAAGGCCAGGTAGTCTATCGGCCCGGTATTCTTGGTCAGGAGCTTGACGTTGATATCTTTCGTTCCCAGCTTCTTTCACGGCTTTCTCAATACCAGCCCTCAAGTCCTCTGCCGCTGGTTATCAACCAGGTAGGCCAAATACCCGATTCTGCCCAAATTGAAAAAACTCGTAAATACGCACAAAATATAGTTGGTAAATCCCTAATCCTAAATTCACCTTGGTCTGATCCCATAACGGTCACCGATACCACTTTAATTTCTTTTCTCGACTTTTGGGACAATTATTCAGAGACAAATCTTTCCGACTTTTTAGGCTACACTTCTGAATCATTAAAGCGTCAGCCGGTCAACGCCATATTTACTTTTGAAAATGGTAAAGTCACCGAGTTCCGCCCGGCTACACCCGGTGTTTCTCTCAACGCCGATGAATTTTCAAAACTAATTAAAACCTCCATCCCCACTCTGGCCTCTTCTTCGCAAAAATCTCTTGCTTATCCTCTTCCCATAACCACCATTCCTCCCCAAATACGAACCGAAGATGCTAATAATCTTGGGATTAAAGAACTAATCGGCCGGGGTACCTCCACTTTCAAGCATTCCACCGCTGTTCGCAACCTGAACGTCGAGCGCGGCGCCGCCATAGTTAACCGTCTTCTGGTCGCCCCCAACGAAACCTTTTCCTTTGTCAAAAGTCTTGGCGAGGTCACTCTCGATAATGGTTTTAAGAAAGCCTACATCATTCGTCAGGGCCGCACCGAGCTGGATGTCGGCGGCGGCATTTGCCAAGTTTCCACCACCTTTTTTCGGGCCATCCTCAACGCCGGTCTTGATATCACCGAAAGAAAAAACCACGCCTATCGGGTTAGCTACTATGAAGAAGACATGCCGCCCGGTTATGATGCCACCGTTTTCATTCCCAGCCCGGATTTAAAGTTTGTCAACGATACTGGTCACCATCTTCTTATCCAAAGCCACTATGATGGCCAGCAAAAACGGCTAACCTATGAGATTTATGGCACCTCTGATGGCCGCCAGGTCGATATCAGTAACTACCGGCAATGGGGCGCATCACCTCCTCCGCCCGACGTCTACATCGATGATCCAACCCTGCCGTTGGGAAAAGTTATCCAGGAAGAGCACCGCATCCCCGGTCTAAAGACAGCCTTTGATTGGAAAGTCACCAGAAACAACCAAATCATCCACCAAAAAACCTTTCAAAGCAACTTCGTTCCTTGGGCTGCCGTTTTTCGCCGCGGTACCGGTCCTTAATCCGGTCAATGCCGTCTAGGTTTTTTGTTTATTCCGTTTTGGTAAAGTCCGGCGCCTTTTTAAATCTCCCACCTTGGATCCCTTTCAACCAATTCGATATTTTTTTCAAATTCCCCCCTTAGGGCTTTAAAATATCCTGCCGCTCCAATCATGGCCGCGTTGTCAGTATTCAACTCCTTTTTAAATGGCATAAATATCGGTAAACAACGTTTTTTTGCCACCCTTCTCAACATTTTTCTTATCTCCAAATTTGCCATCACTCCCCCGGCCCCCATTAATGATTTTGGTTTGTATTCCTCGATCGCTTTCTCAAACTTTGTCAGGAGCGTGTCGAATACTGCCTCCTGAAAAGTGGCCGCCAGGTCGGCCAGGTGTTTTCCGATTTTTTCTTTTGGCCACTCCCTGGTCTGATAATATAAACTGGTTTTCAGCCCCGAAAACGAATAGTTAAAATTGTTTTGATTAACCATTGGCCGGGGTAACTTGATTATTTCTTTATTTCCGTTTTTGGCCAGTCTTTCAATAATCGGACCTCCGGGATACCCCAAACCTAAAAGCTTTGCCGCTTTATCCAACGCCTCTCCGGCCGCGTCATCGACCGTTTCGCCTATCAATCGATAGACTCCCACTTTCTCGATCAGTACAATTTTAGTGTGACCGCCCGAGACCGTTAATGCCAGTGCCGGCAACTCAATCTTTCGGTCAGGTATCCCGTTTTTGTTTGTCAGCCAGTTTGACAGCAAATGTCCCTCGACATGGTTAACTGCTACCAGCCTTTTTCTATATTTTAAGGCCAACTGTTTGGCCTGGTTTATTCCCACCGCCAAAGCAATTGCCAGTCCTGGCCCTTTTGTAACTGCCACTACCTCAACATATTTCATTCCCTCAACAACTATTTCTTCCATTCTCTCTGTTTTTGTCAACTCAAAACCTCTTTTCAAGGCCTCGGCGGTTACCAATCCGATTTTTTTTTGGTGAGCTCTTTTAGCCACGTCGGGAACCACCCCGCCCCATTTGGCAAACAGATCCGTTTGCGACGACACCACATTACTCATAATTTTCACTCCGTCAACCACCGCCGCGCAGGTATCGTCACAACTAGTTTCAATCGCCAGTATTTTCATAGCAAGCTAGGATTTTTCCTCCCTAGCCTGTATATTATAAATTGATGGCCCGTCAAGGTTCGGTTTTAATCTACCTCCTGCTTTCTATTGTTTTCATCTCCCTTTCGGTCCTCGGCATTCTCTATTTGTTAAGACCGTTTTCGGTGTTGAAAAACACTTCTTTTGTTTCTCCCACCCCCACTTCTTTTCCTCCTACCTCTTTCCCGTCGCTTACTCCGCCCTCACCAACCATTGAAATCTCCATCACTGCCGCTCCCACCGAAAACACACTCCCCTCAACCGGTCAAACGTCGACCGTTTCTTCCGACCTGGTTCCCACTCCAACCCATCTCACCTATGACAGCCCAACCGACAACTTTTCAGTAACCTACCGGTCAAATCGTCGGGTTTACGCCGATAAGGAAAACACTGGTAACCGCTACACTTTTTACCGCTCCGACAGCTCAAATATCGCCGTCCACATTGGACCTTCCTGGGCCTGGATTCACCCCGGGCGAAGTTTTTCCGGTCAATTTCTTCTCGATGGCCGCAACACTTTTCGTTACGATATCGCCGATCAAACCATTGTCGACGTTGACCTTGGTGGCCGCTATCTAACCATCCAGTGTGTCCACCAGGGGACTTCCGACAACAAAACCGAATGCGACCAATTCCTTCAAAGCTTCAAGTTTCGCTAAGGCAGCTCGAAAAATATCTCTCTCTCCCGCGGTCCCCGGTATTCAAACCGAACCCCCACCCACTTTGTCTTCTGTTTTAATATTTGCACCATATCTTTACCCATGTTTTCCGGCCATTCAATGCAAAAAGCGGACACGTTTATAAATTGGTTCAAAAATCCAATTTCCTCAAAGTCGCTTTTACTACTCAACCTGTATAAATCATAGTGGACCAGTTTCTTGTAGTTTCCAATATCTTTCTTGTTCTTTCTCAAGACGTTATATTCGTTACAAATGTTAAATGTTGGTGAAACAATTTTGTCTCTAATGCCCAAAATTCTTGCCACTCCTCTGGTAAAAACCGTTTTTCCACTGCCAAGTTCCCCGCTTAAGGCCAACACCAGCGGCCGTCCGTCTCCAACTTTTTCAATTGCTTTTTTCCACAAAAATTGTCCCAACTTTTCCGTTTCTTTGTCCGACTTGCTCAAAAACCCGGTTGCTCCGGTTGTCACCAAATCTCCTCTTCTCAAAACCTCAATCTCAGTTTTGGTGGTATCGATCACCGTCGATGGTTTATTTCTAGGTAATTTTCCCCCGTCAACAATCAGATCAACCATCTCTTTTTTCCTGGTGGAAAGCGTTTTCCAAAAACTTTCGACCGAATAATGTGGTCTTCTCCCTGCTAAGTTGGCCGAAGTCGCCGTCACTGGCTTTCCCAAAACGGTCACCAGGTTTATTATCCACCCATTGTCAGGAATTCTAATTCCCAAAGTTCCATTTTCAGCCTCAATTCCCTTCGCCATTTTTCCCTTCCCGTTTGAGATTACCGTAAAAGGTCCCGGTAATAAGTTTGCATAAACATTTTTACCGTTATCCGATAATTCAACGTATTGTTGAGCCATGTCAACATCAGACACCGCCACTGAAATTGCTTTCCCTGCCCACCTGTTTTTAAACCCCAGTAATTTATCAACCGCTTTTTGGTTTGTAGGATCTACTGCCAAAATATACACAGTGTCGCTTGGAAACAGCACCAGTCCACCTTTTTCAATTACTTCTCCGGCTCTCTTAATGGCCCCGCTGTCCCAAACCATTATTTTCTTCATCTGCCTATTCTATCACCAATTATTTAACCAGGCTGATCAGTTCACCAACCTTTTTATCTTCAAGATAGATTCTGGTCGCTTTATAGTAGCTGCTACGAAAAAATCTCTCATCACCCATTCTTTCCAAATCATCTCTTGCCACCCATTCGACCGACTCTACCTCGTCTCCGTTAATAACCGGCTCTTCGCCTTCCACTTTTGCTCTAAAAAATAGCCTTATCCGGTGGTCACGGCCTTTATTAAAATACTCCTCGGCCCAAACCAGCTCCTCTATCTTGGCCAAAAGACCCACTTCCTCTTTCACTTCCCGCAACACTCCTTCAATCACCGTTTCTTCAAAGTCAATCCAGCCGCCTGGTAATTTATACCCCGGCCTATCCATCTCTCTGGTCAAAAGTATTTGTCCCTTATCATTTTCCAGTATCGCGTAAGCCGACACAATCGTTGGTTTTCTCATTTTCCGATTATATCATTTTTCCATTTAACTTTGCCACCGGCCCCTAGTTTGTCCGCCTCCCTTTTCTATTTTCAACTCCCTCCATTGCTTTCTTGCTAAAATAGCCACATGGATAAGGTTTATTCGCCCACCCAGGAGGCCGACATTTATCGCCGGTGGGAACAGGCGGGCATCTTCACTCCCCAGGTTCCTCCTTCCCCGGCCTCTGCCCGTCTTCAAAAACAACCTTTTTGCGTCATTCTTCCGCCTCCCAACGCCAACGATCCGCTTCATGCCGGTCACGCTCTCTATTGTGTTGAAGATGTTATGGTCCGTTTTCACCGCATGTTAGGTGATCCCACTCTATGGCTTCCCGGCACCGATCATGCGGGTATTGAAACCCAATTTGTCTTTGAAAAATATCTTCAAAAACAGGGCAAGTCACGCTTCGACTATGATCGCGACACTCTTTTCAGGATGATTTCCGATTTTGTCGATCAAAATCGCACTATTGCCGTCGATCAGTTAAAGCGTCTTGGTTTTTCCCTCGACTGGACCCGCCTTAAATTCGCCATGGATCAAGACCATAACGCTAAAATTTACGCTGTTTTTCAAAAAATGGTCGCCGACGGGCTTGTTTACCGCGACGAAAAAATTGTTAATTATTGCACTTTTTGCGGCACCGCCTTTTCTAATCTCGAAGTAGTCCACAAAACGGTCTCTTCCCATCTTTGGTATATCAATTACGGTCCTGTTTCGGTTGCCACCACCCGCCCGGAAACTTTATTGGGGGATACCGCTGTAGCCGTCAATCCTTCGGACCCCCGTTATCAAAAATTAATTGGTCAAAATCTTTCCCTCCCTCTGGTTGGCCGTCAAATTCCTATCATTGCTGATCAATCGATAGACTCAGATTTTGGCACGGGTGCGGTCAAGGTCACCCCCTGTCATTCTCCCGAAGATTACGATCTTGCCAAAAAGCACCATCTGGAATTTATTCGAATATTAAATTATAACGGACTTACCAATCAAAACGTTCCCGAAAAATATCAAAACTTATTTCCGCTTCAGGCCCGAGAGTCGGTTTTAGCCGATCTTGCCGACCAGGGCCTGCTCGAAAAAACAGTTGATCATGTCCACCAGGTTGGTCACTGCTACAAATGTGGTCGCCCAATTGAGCCGCTGACTGCCCCCCAGTGGTTTGTAAAAATTGCCCCTCTTGCCCAAAAGGCGGTTGATGTAGTTAAAAACGATCAGGTCAGAATTTTCCCTTCCCGTTTCAAAAAACAGTTTCTGCTTTGGATGAAAGATATTCGTGATTGGCCCATATCCCGCCAAATTGTCTGGGGCCAGCGCATCCCTGCCTGGTATAACCTCGACGAGAACCCCCAAATACTGATAAGTTATCTAAACGCCGACAATAAAATTGTCACCGGCTATTGGCAGGACATCAAACACCTCGATTTTGAACAAATTCGACTAGGGCTCCAAACCTTACTGGCCCCGGTTGACTCAAAGTTTTATCTGTCCCGGGTGGAAGCCGAAAAACACGGCCCCCACGTTCTTCAGGAAACCGACACTTTTGACACCTGGTTTTCTTCGGGCCAGTGGCCATATTCCACTCTTGGTTGGGATCCGGCCGGTCATCACTCACCCGATTTTGAATATTTTTATCCAACCTCTGTTCTCGATACCATGTGGGACATTCTCTTTTTTTGGGTAGCCAGAATGATTATGCTTGGCATCTATGCCACCGGCCAAATTCCTTTCAAGGTTGCCCACATGCATTCCCGGGTTCTTGATGGTCAGGGCCAGAAAATGTCAAAGTCCAAAGGTAACACCATCAATCCCGTCGACATTGCCACCCTTCATGGCGCCGATGCCCTCCGCCTGGCCCTAATGGTCGGTGTTGCCCCGGGGTCTGATATTGCCCTGTCTGAAGACAAAATCCGCGCCCAACGTAATTTTGTCAACAAAATCTGGAATGCTTCCCGGTTTGTCGACCTTCTCTCCGACAAACTTAATAATTTTTCAACTGCCATCAATTATTCTTTACTCGCCGACTCTGACATTCAAATTCTCACCAAACTAAATGAAGTTATCGCCTCCACCACCGCCAACTTATATAAATATCGCTTTGGTCAGGCGTCAGAAGACCTTTACCACTTTTTTTGGCATGACTTTTGCGACCAATATCTTGAATCAACCAAAAACCGTGGGCCGGAAGTTATTCCGGTTCTTATCACCGTCCTAATCTCCTCCCTAAAACTGCTCCATCCGTTTGCTCCTTTTGTTACTGAAACAATTTATCAATCATTCAAGCCAAAATTTAAATTAAATGAAGCTTTTTTGGCCATTTCGTCTTGGCCCGAGACCATTAAAATATAAGCTCCTGCTTATCATCATTCTTTTTATCGTCCTGTACCAAAACATTTCTTTTATTTTTTCTCCAAAAGACGATCTCTATTTGGGAAATCTCTATGCCGACTCTTTTTCTCCGGGTCTTGCCCAGTTTGGCCGTTTTCTTCTTTCGCGGCAATTAATTAAGGTTGGTAAATATTCTCAGGCTTTAGCTATATATCCACCGCTTGGCCAGTCAATTCAAAAACGTCTGGAGACGCTAAAAGTAAAGCGGCCCAAGTCAACCGATGATTGGCTTGAAGTTGCCTCCTTATTTACTCTCCTAAACCAGCCTGAAAATGCCTCTTTAGCCATTTCGGCCGCCCGCCAATCCGACCCCATCCGCCAAGATCTGGAACGCCTCTACTACTCCATCAAGCCTACTCCTTAGACTTTTCCTCTTTTTCTTTTTTATCTGCTTCAGCTATTTCTTCAGGGCTTTTTTGCGCTGTTGCCGGCACCTCGGTTGGTTCGGTTTCCTTAACTACCGGCTCTTCTTCAATCCTCGGCTCATCAATTTTCACAATCACCTGATCGGCCGCATTTTTAATTTCCACTTTTTTATCGTTTTCAAGATCGGCCACTGTAATTGTTTCTCCCACCTCTTCCAGCTTTGAAATATCAACCACATATTTTTCCGGCAGATCAGTCGGCAAAGCCTCGACCTCCACCTCATTTGTCACCTGCACCAGCACCTTACCGTTTTTCACCGCCACCGATTCACCAATTAGCTCAAGAGGAACGCTGGCCGTGATCTTTTCCTTCAAGTTAACTTTATAGCAGTCAACGTGCACCAGGTCGCTCTCAACCGGATCATATTGAGGATTTTTAAACAATATCGGCCATTTGTTCTCATCAACCTTCAGCTCCACCAACCCCGATTCACCAACCTCTTCAAACAGTTTTACCAAACTCTTCTTCTCAAACTGAATCGATACCGGGGTAAAACTTTTGCCATAAACCGTTGACGGCAACCAGCCTTCCTTTCTTAAGTGTTTTACCTTTCGGCCTAAAACAGTTCTAACTTTTGCTTCAATTACGGGGTTAATTTTTGTCATGACTTTGTTTCCTCTGGCCCCTTTGGTTTCCCTACCTGGCCAAAGAATGATTAATCTTAGGGATTATATCAACTTATCGGTCAAATAACACACCCACACCTTCTACCAACTTCCCCCGCCACCACTGTCCCACTGTTCTCCACTCTCTCCAATTGTTAAAAATCTCTATATTCAAACACATATTCTTCTTTTGTTTAATCAAATCACTGGCGATATTTATTCCATTCGTCCCTGCCCTTTTTGTGTTACAATACCGCCATGACCTTTATTAGCATCTCCAAGTACTGGTGGTCTTCTCAAAGCCCATCTGCGGGAGGTGTTCTCGGGTCATAATTAAATAACCTAACCCAAAAATTCATCACTCCCGCTTGTCGGGAGTTTTTTGGTGGTTTAAATCTAAACCCCCCCCGCAAACATTTACTAGGGGAGAGTATTTTTTAATTTGGGAGCGTGGTGCAAGGGTAGCATTCCTGTCCCCAAAACAGGCGATTCGGGTTCGATCCCCGCCACTCCTACTATGTTATTTATTGAACAACAAAAAATGAAACATACATGCCCTGTTACTCCGGCAGAGTTAGTTGGTGCACGAGAAAACAGGGGGTTACTTTGGCGTCTCTATCCGTTCGCTGCTTTTAAGTCGACTAGACCAAGTTGCCAAAAAACAGGTTGAGCGCGACATTTTGGTTGAGTTTCTTACTGGAGACGTATTGTCAGAAATTGAAGAGGCCTCTCGTACCGAAACCAAATCGCTTCAATCATTTAGTTGTACAGAAGATGAAGTCTTTTTGTTTCAGCGTGAGAGGATAAAAGCTTCAGGATTATACGAAAGCGAAATAACAAGGAGGATGGGTGTGGTTGACGATATTTCTCAGATACCAGGCCGACATAAGCAGTTTCAGGGTGAGGTGGATCGAATAATAAAAGACAGGGTCTTGACTAGATAACGCTAATTTTTCGAGTAATTTTTAACTAGTCGTTTGA
>CAZIHS010000011.1:0-23010 GCA_964538765.1 uncultured Gammaproteobacteria bacterium
GAGAACTTCCTCCACCGGCTTACGCCGGTAGTTTCAAGTTAGGTCTTATGAAATTAATTAACCAAATTCTGCTGGGAAAAGCACCCGAAAAGTACCATTAAGCCTAAAAATACTACACCTATAATATCACCTAATTCCAAATAGTCAATAAAACCGTAATCTGACAACACATTTGCGAAACTAGTCCACTTTTCCCTTAAACTCACTCGTTTGCGACATTTGGTCAATTTGAGGCTGGCTTTTTTTCTTGCCAGTCACAAAGGCACTACCCTTCGACTTTCTTCTCTTGGCCGGGTTTGCCGACTCCATCATCATACTACTCATAACCATCTCCCCTTCGCTCCTTTCCGCCTCTCTTTGTTGCCTCACTTTTTCCAAAAACTTCTTCTCTTCTTCCTCCTCTTTTCGTTTTTTCTCCTGTCTCACTTTCTCCATCTCCTGACCCACATTTCTGCCCATTTCTTTTATTTGCTGGCTCAATTGCTCCGCTTCTTCTTTTTTTGCCCTTTCTTCCGCCTCAATTTTTCTGGCTTCTGTCCCTTCCACCTTTTTAATCCCGCCCAGCAGTTGTTGGCCGCTTATTATCCCCCCCGCCACCTTAGTTCCACTCTCTACTGCTTTTTCAACGCTCTCACTCCCTATTTGTTTAAGCGCTTTAAACCAGCCTTTAACTATCTGTTTCACATCGCCCTCCTCCCGTCCATCGCCCTGCTTAGTGTTGCTACATCGGCATACTCCAGATCGGCTCCAATCGGCAAACCACTTCCCAGCCGGGTTATCACCACCCTCTCCCCCCCGCCAAGCTCCTTTACCAGCTTACTAATATACAAAGCCGTCGCCTCCCCTTCCATTGTCATACTCATCGCCAGAACAATCTCAACCTTACCCTCCTTGTCCAAAACTTTCCTCAATTTCACCAAAAGTTCCTCAATTTTCAGCTCATCCGGCCCAACTCTCTCCAAAGGATTCAACGCTCCTCCCAAAACATGATACTTACCTCCAAATCCTCCAACTTCTTCCATTGCCAGCATATCAATCGCTTTTTCCACCACACAAATCAACCTCTCGTCCCGGCCCGAATCAGCGCAAATTGGACATTTTTCTTTTTCACTTAACCCGAAACAGTCCTCGCAAAATCTAACCTCGTCCCTCACTCTCACCAGCGCCGCCGCCATCTCATCAACGAAATTTCTTGGCACCGTTAACAAATACATTCCCATTCTCATCGCCCCTTTCGGTCCCACCCCCGGTAACCTTTCAAGCCTGTGGGCCAGCTCGGCCAAAGCCGATGGTAACATTTTCATACAAATTACACTGCTCCTTGAAACTGTTCCCCCATATCTTTCATTTTTTTTATCGACCCTTCCGCCGCCTTCTTCAACACCTTATTTATCG
The DNA here is from genome assembly GCA_964538765.1 of uncultured Gammaproteobacteria bacterium. Classification (GTDB taxonomy): domain Bacteria; phylum Patescibacteriota; class Microgenomatia; order UBA12405; family UBA12405; genus CAZIHS01. The sequence continues at coordinate 1,396 of CAZIHS010000011.1, forward strand.
CCTCCAAAAGGATTTTATTCTCAACTCCGTTTATCTTCAGTTTCTTAATTTTTGGCTCACTCATGGCCATAAAACCCGAAGCCTCAAGCTGAATATCATTTTCAAAAACTTCATAATCGACCGACTCAATTGCTTTTTTAACTTTCATTACCTGCACCATCAACTTCGCTTTATCAAACATATTGAAAAAAAATGTTAACTATTACTATATATCACATTTGCCACTCCACAATCCAATCTTTTTTTCTTTCGCCTCCCTTTGCCACATTAAATAATCTTCAGTCCTTTCCACCTTAAAATAACTATACACCTGTCCCAGACCATTTTTTATCAACCACCCCGACATGTCTTCCCCCTCCAGGCTCACGTATCTCAACCAACGGTTATATTTATCAACATTTCCCGCCGCCGGATCCGCCACCAATCCCACTTTTTTACCCTCAAGTTTGGCCTTCAGCTCTTTCTTTGCCCTGTTGGCCATACACAAAACCACCTCCCTTTTGTCGCTTATCTCGGGGGTATTTACCCCCAAAAATCTCACTCTTTTCCTGCCCTCTACCTCGATTGTGTCTCCGTCAATCACCTCCACCACCCTATACTTTTCCTCACGATTTACCAGTCTTTCAACCTTCCCCACCCACCAGTACATCCCCAGCAATATCCCTGCCACCAAAGTCGCCCTGACCAGTTTACCCAAATATGTTTTTGGCCACTTCATAGATATCCCTGTCAACATCTGCTTCTGTTTTTTGGCTTACAACAGGCAGTACATCAACTCTCAAGGCCACACTTTCCTTCCCTTTTTCCTTCTTCACAGTTTCAAATTCAACCGCCATCTCACCTCCAAACACCGCCTTCAGCCCGGCCTCAACAATTTTCCTGTTTTTGGGTTCTTCAAGTTTTTGCCGGTGAAAATCATAAAAAACTTCAACCACCAACTTTTTACCTTTAAACCGGCTCGGCCGGGCTCCTCTCAAAAAAGCCTCAACCGAATGGTTGTATGGTCTCACCGCCACCAAAACTTTTGGCCATTGCTCCACCACCAACTTCAGGTCAAAATCACCGGCTTCAGCTTCCTCGACTTTTGTTTTTTCCCGGTTTTGTTTAACTTCAGTTATTTTATTGGGTACTTTAACAACTTTACTTTCGCTTTGGCAAAAAAATTTTACCACCGCCATCTGCAACGGCAATTGAGGCAAGTTCACCTGTTTTTCCCATTCGCCTGCTTCAACCAGCTTCGATAACCACAGGCTCAATCTATCAACTTCCCAGCTTCCTTTTTGGCCGGAAATTTCCATCAGCCATTTTTGATGAAAATAATAAAGCCACCTATTTCTTAATACCCCAAAATCAACTCCGTTTGCGGCCATCTTCTCCAACCTGTCAACCAAATCCTTCTTTCTGCCTTCCAGCAAATCATTCTCAATATCGTCCATATTTATCTCCAAACCATACAATCTTCCAAAATCCTCAGCTTCTTTGTCACCTATCTTTTTACCAAACCTCAAATACATTTCATTAAAAAGTTTCTGTAAATTTCTAAAACTTCCGTCAGACAATCCCAGCATCAGTTCTTCCGCGTTTGAAGAAAGTTCTATCCCTTCACCTTTAACAATTTTCAAAAGCGAGCTTCTAAGCTCCAACCTGCTCCCCTGATAAAAATCAACCCTAAACAACCTCGATAAAACCGTTTCCGGAATCTTTGAAGGATCGGTAGTGCACATAATAAACAATGTCTTTTCGGGAGGCTCCTCAATCAACTTCAAAAGCGCGTTAAACGCCTCTTTGGTCAACATGTGAACTTCGTCAATCACAAACACCTTAACTTTCAGTTTCGTCGGCCACAACACTGACTTTTGTTTCAACTCCCTTACATCGTCAATTCCCCGGTTAGAAGCCGCGTCAATTTCAACCACATCCAAACTGCTCCCCTCCCTAATTTCCCGGCAATTATCACATTTATCACACGGCTCGCCCTTTTTTGGGTTCAAACAGTTCACCGCTTTAGCCACAATTCTGGCAGCTGAAGTTTTCCCCGAACCCTTTGGTCCACAAAACAAAAAAGTTTGCGGCCTCTCTTCGGCCCCAATCATTGACTTTAAGGTTTTTCCCACTTTGGTCAAATCCAAATCCTCAAATTTTTGCGGCCTGTATTTTATATGAAAAACCGACATCCTACCATCTTACCTTTTTTACCCTGTGTCCAGTAGTAGGTCGAACTATTTCAGCAGATTATCTAAACCGTGCTTCAACCAGCTTCTCAACACTTCTTTTTCGCTTTTTTTAAACTTTTCAACCTCCTCAACCAGCTTTGGCCAGCAAATCACCACATCTCCAAGCCTTATCTTCCCGTCAACGTCCGCTTCCCTCGACATTGGAAAACCCAACACCTGGGGCACATAGCTCATTTTTCTAAAAACCTTATTCAACCTCCTGGCCCTGTCTTTCCCAACAAAAATAATACTTACCTCCACCCCGGGCCTATCCCAATTTCTTTCAGCTAATTCTTCCATCATCCATCGTTTAACTCTGACTGCTCCCACCCGCCAGTTACCCTTAATCAAAACCAGTACCCCGCCCCCCTTAACCGGCAATTTTAGCTTTAACCACCTCGGCCAGCTTCGCCCCGTCAACCCTGCCTCCAAGCGTTGCCCTCGCCTCCCTCATCACTTTTCCCATATCTTTTCCGAGTCTGGCCACCAGCTCATCAACCATCCTTTCCACCTCTTCTTCACTCAAAGCCTCGGGCAAATAGCCTTTCAATACCTCAATCTCAAACTCCAGCTGTTCAACCAAATCCCCCCGGTTCGCTTTTAAAAAAATCTCCCGCGACTCAAGTTTATTTTTCAGCTCCTTACTCAAAACCACCAGCTCCTCTTCTTCATTCATTGTCCCCACCGGTAACTGTAACTCGCGCTTGTCTAACAATGAAACCAAATATCTAAGCACCTCCACCCTTTTCCGGTCACCTTTTTTCAAAAAATCAATTACTTCACTCTTTAGTCTGGCTCTAAGCATATTTCCTCATTCTTTTAGACCTTCTCCGGCACTTGTCTCTCCAAATCATCACCTTTTTTTTAGCATACCTTTCTTCTGAAGGTTTGTAATAGGCCGTTTTCTTTTTATACTCCTCAGTTATGTCTTCCTCCAGAAACAAACGCCTAAATTTCCCAATCAAATCATCCTTGTTCTCACCCTTATTTTTTTTAACCACTATTGCCATGGGGCTATTTTACCTGTCAACCGCCATTTTGTAAACACTTCAACCTATCCAGGCTGTTAACAACCCCGTTACCATCCAGATCCCCCGGATCATCACAATTTTTTCCTCTTGGTCTACCTTTCAAACAATCAAGATAGTCGAGAGAGTTTGTCACTCCATCGCCATTATAGTCAACATCATGAGAACAGTTGCCGGTAGCTGGAGTGACCGTAGGAGTTAACCCTCCCGCCGCGGTTGTTGGTTTATTTGTCGGCGTCAAAGTACTGCTACTCGAAGGTGGCATTCCACCATCACCCTTGGTTTTAAAAGAATATGGTATCCCTCCATTGTCAAAAACTTCCTCGCCTATCCTTATTCTAAAATAATAATTTGTGGCCGTCCGAAGCGGTGATAAAGACACCCGATGATCAGTTGCTTCTTCAGTTTCCACCGCCCTTAAAAGTAAACTGGCCGGAGTTGTCCCATATTCAACCACCCCCATCGACGGTTTATCAGAGGCCCAGGTAACAGTAGCCCCCTTACCATCGTCATCCGACTTGGCCGTTACCCCCGTCGGTTCGGTATCAGCCGAAGCCCCGCTCATATACGTTTTAACCGTGTTCAAACCCAAAAAACCTAAAACCCCCACCAATAGCAATATCACCATCACCAAAATTGTCTTGATATTTACTTTTCCTCGCATCTTACCATCTCTTAAATACCAACGCCGAAGCAATGCTCGCCATCCCAACCAGCATCAATAACACAGTTGAGCCCGCTCCCCCGGTTCTGGGTAATTCACTGGTAGATGTCGATGTCGCTCTCACGGTTGGAGTTGGAGTCGAACTCGGGTCACTGGTTGTATTCGAACTTGAGGCCGAAATCGTATAACTCCCGCTTTGATTGGAAGCACAATCAACCACATCAGAAGAGGCCTGGTTAATAATATTAGACTCAGTCACCGAACCCGATTGGCAGGTAATGGTAAAACTGGCCGTCCCGGCCGCTTTGGCCCGGAAATTTACCACCAGCAAAGCCCCGTTGGCCACCTGTCCATCATAGACACTGGTCGAATTTGGAGCTAAAGTAATTTCAAACTTGCCGCTACTGTTATGAATTATGGCCGTATTACTATCATAAGCAAATTGAAAAGCCGGGTTGGAAGCTTTATCAATAGAAACAACCTCCAGTTTTGAAGCATCAAAACCGGCCACCACGTCCATCGCCACCACCTTCTCACTGTCCGAGCTGACCCCCAACGTCACCGAAAAATTGTTACCGACTGTATAGTTACCACTGGTTGGCGACAAAGTAAACCTGGGTGCCGCTACCGCCCGAACCACAGTTCCGCCCCCAAAAACCAACAGCCAAAACAAAAATAGGGGCAGTCTTAATATTTTCATTGACCTGAATTTACATTAACAGTTAACTTCTCACTGGCAAAAGGTACCGCTCTTGCAGTCTTTGCCTCCACCAACATGGTAGCAGACTCTTTACTCTCCTTGCCAGTACTCATTTCTATATCAAAACTCCCTTCAACCAAAGGTTCAACCGTAAATTTGGCCAGTTCTAAACTTTTCCCCGCTGGCACTTCAAGACCTGATGGCTCGGTAACCAGAAAGTTCACCACCACCAAACCCTTATCTTTACTGATTTTGCTAAAGGCAGGTTTTGGCATCCCCTTTCCAAAAGTCAAACCGGTCACCAACACTTTGGCCGGGTCATACTTAAAATATAAATTAACCGCATCTAAAAACATTTGTTTGTCGGTCGTTAAAGCCGCCGACACCTCACCCTTAGAACCTAAAACCATTTGTGAAGAAGAGGCCGAAAGTTCAAGGTTGGCCTCTGACACCTGCGCTTCCGGCGGTTGTTTACTTTCATCATTTGTAATCGACTCCTCTACCACCTCAAGCTTAGCGCTACTTGCTGTTTCGTCTCTTTCAACCGAGTTTCTCTTATTAATAAGACCCGACACCAGCATCACACTCTCAAAGATCACCACCACTGCCACCACCGGCACCAATATTTTTATTAAGCTATTTTTTTGCATATATTCTCCTTTTAATACTTTAATATAACTGCCCCTGTTTTTCATTCAAGGAAACCATTAATGTCGAAATATCAACCGAATTCATTACACAATTTCCGTCTAAATCAGCCAAGTAATAACTCCCGTCAGCCACTACCTTCCGGCCTATCGCTTCATTCTTAACATAGGCAAAATCCCTTCCGTCCAAAATCCCGTCCTGAACCCCGGCACTCGGCCCGGTAACATCCCCGGCCAAAAGCGGATAGCCGCTAAAATCATAAACCGGGCTGGTGAAGGCATCGGTTGTCAGGCTGATTCTTCCACCGGCTACATTGTAATAATTAACCTGATTATTAACTCCATACTTCACCTGAATGTGTTTTGGGCCTTTAAAAAACACCGCCAAATTTTCGCGCTCATTCAACCCCTCAAGCACAACCGATCCCTTGTACACCATCCTGTTGGTCACCGAAGAATCTTTTTCAGGTACAACCCGATAATTTTTCACCACCCCGGCGCTCGACATCACCACCAAACTCACCGGCCAGTTAACCGCACATTTAGCCCCTTTTTCTACCCCGGCATAGGCTAACCGGTAATTCAAAACCGGCCAGGCGGTGTTTCCAGCACCTCCAACCACATAATTAACTTCCGAAACCTGCACAATTTCCATAGCCGGGTCAACCGAACCCTGTCCGAGTTGAGGATTGTATCCCGACACCTCTGACCCTTCCTTTATTATGCCGACCTTTCCTGATCCCGCCGAGTCAGCCCTGAATCTTAGCGAAGCCACCTTTACCATTCCCGACTTTAAATTCTCCTTCTCCCTCTCATTTTTAAATCTCAAATCTGCACATTTAGAATAACCAGCAACATCAGCATTGCTTACTCTGGCAAGAATCAAAGTATTAAAATTCTCATTCTGCAAAGTTACCCGGGTCTCTGGCTCACCATCAATCGCCAGGTTGGCTCCGTAACACAATTTAACTCTAACATAATCAACTTTCGCATACTCTTGCTGACTTCCAAACTGGTGCGTTTCAACATAGATATCAACCGGTACCTCGTCTCCAACCATCTTGTTGGCGATTGAATCCGGTTGAAGCAGTAACTTTGACCCCGCAAAAAACGCGCCACGCCTGATATCCTGGTTTTTACCAATCATCGCCACCGCCACCACCAAAGCCACCACCAGCAACAATCCCAGCACCAAAGACACTCCCAAATCCATCTCACTGCTTGCTAATTTTTTTCTCATTAGTTGTTCCCTCCATTTAAATCGATATAGGACCTTCGCCAGATTGAGTAATCCTGGCCGTCAGTTCGGTTGTCACAATTGTAATCGGCCTCCCAATAACTACCGGTCTTCATTTCATCCACCGACTCCCGTCGCCACACCGAATAATCTTCACCGTTAACAAAACCGTCACAGTTAGCATCGCCTCCAATTGCTCCGGCCGGATCGTTGGAACGCGGCATTTTTCCTTTAAACTTAGGCTTTAATACATTTCTGCTCAAACAGTCATTGTCAACATAGTTTTTAGTTTGGCCGTTTGAGTCAACATAAGTTTGGCTATAACCGATTCCAACATAGCCCGAAACATACCATCTCCACAAACCGGAAGTCGGGTTTTTGTAACACTTAAAATCACTCGGACAGTCACGGCAAGAGTCTCCCCCGTTTATCACCGTCGAGTCATCCGACCTCAAGCTGCAGTTTGCTTCTTTCGACTCACAATAAATAGTATACAAACCGGATTTTGGCGGTTGCCAGTCCCTTATCATTGCATTATCAAACTCCACCTTAGTGCCATCAGAATGCTTAGCTGTCAGCCTGACATTGCTGGCCAGCTGTCCACTACCATTGTACATACAACCAAGATGTACTTTTTGCCCGGCATTTAAAGTCACCGACCTAACCCATGGCTGTGTCGTACTTATCTGAACCCTGGCTTGAAGGGAATTATAAGAACACGATCCTGATGGCGGCGGATTTCCACCTCCGCCCGGAGGAGTGCCTCCACCAGGAGGGTTTCCCCCGGTAGGTGTTGAAGCTTGACAATATCCAATTGGTTTTTCGACTACATTTACGCCAGCATAATTTCCCTGTCCACAGGAATAAGGAACTATTCCACACACCTCTCCGGTTGCAGGATAGGCACAACAACAATGTTGACCCCGCCCGGGAGTTATCGACAATCTCGGTGTTGTCACCGGTGTGCCGGTCAAAGGCAAAATTGGAGTCACCGTCGGTCTCCCGCTTGGAGTCGGCACTCCCTCACACGCACCAGCCGAAACATAGGAATCACAGGCCCTTACGTATCCGTCTCCAGAGCTGGTTCTCCAGGAACACTCACTGGCGGCACAGTTTCCCTTGCAAAAACACCTCCAATTAATTCCCGGCCTAACCGGGGTAGCGGTTGGCCTTGGCGTCCCGGTTGGAGTAAGAGACCTGGTCGGTGTCAACGAAATTCTCAAAGTCGGTGTACCAGGCTTGCAACAAACTAAATTGGTTCCGGTGCAACTATACCCGGAAACTCTGGTGTAACCGGCCGAACACTCATTATAGTGGCAATAATATCCGTCGAACGAGCATATCTTTGGTGTCGGAGTTGCCGTAGGATTCCCTTCAGCAGGACAGTAATAAAGAGTTGTCGTACTATATCGATAACCACAGTCATACATAGCGGGCTCGCGAATACAACCGTAATAGGATCCGTCATCTCTCTTACCGTCGCAGCAGCATTTTTCACCACCCTGAATTGTTGTTGGGGTCGGCGTCGGCCTTGAATACCCAGAACACGTACAGTTCTCACCATAATACAATTCCGGATTCTGACTCCTTTTCACCCAACCGCACCCTCCACAGCTAGAAGTTGCACAACCACACGAAAAACCATCATCTGGCGTTGGTGTCGCTTGAAGCACTTTACAATAACACCCCCCCCCGCCATTTGCTATACCTGCATTACGTGTACAAACGCCCTTCTTCTCCCGCCACAAAGTCGACAGATCTCTTATGGTGCAATCCAATCCCACATTACGATTCGCGCACCAAGAATCACTCGAAAGAGTATAACAGTATCCCCCTTCATCCACTCTAGTTGGTGTTGCTTGCCGAACTGTTGGCGTTGGTGTCGGCGTCGAAACACAAGCACCAGTCAATGAATTGCACCCAGAAGTACAATTAGAACGAAACTCCCACCTGTAGTACGCGCCTATTTGTGAACACTGATACGAAACATTACCATTACATTTAAATTGCCCCATTTGGACCATCAAACAAGAACTTCCGGGAACAACTGTTGGAACAGTCGCCGTCGGAGTTATGCAGTTTTTTATACCTTGACACGGTTGGCCACAAGACCCAGCAAAAAAATCACCCCAACAAACATTACTGGCTCCATCACAGCGGCAACTTGTAGGAGTATTTGTCGCCACCGGCGCCGAAGTCGCAGTCGCCGTCGGGGGCCGGGTTGGCACTATTGTTGGTCTTGGCGTTGGGGTTCTTGTCGCGGTTGGAGTACAGTTATAGCGACAAGTTCTTGGCACACCCGAACAGCTTACAGCCACACACCCCGCCCTTGAACAATCATCAACCGTAGCACACTCATCACTACTTGCCAAATTTCTCGTGTCCTGAGGATTTTGCACCAATTTAGTCACCGCCGGAATCGCAATCGCCATTATCAAAAGTCCCACCATGAGGGGTAATTGCGCCAATCCTAAACTATAGAACCACTTCTGACCAATTTTATTTCTACTCATTTAAAACAATAAACTTTAAATTTACTGAAAAAAGTAAACCATTATTAATAATAGAGGTCAATATATCAAAACACTCTATACCGCTATTAATCTTGCCATTTTTTCGCTAATCTAAAATTAAGTGTATAAAAATAAACTGAAAAATTTATTCATACTATTATTAATACTTCCCGTTTTAATTCTTGCCGCCAAAACCGCCGTCGATCTTCGCAAAGGCGCCGCCGGCATTCCCGCCCGGTTGTTTATTGACGCCTCGTCAAATGCCGGCCCAATCAACCGTCAACTTTGGCAAAATTTGGCTCAAGGCGGGGAAGAACCCCGCGACATGATCGGCCCTGTTTTTACTCTGGTTCGCCAACTTCAGCCCCAACTCATCCGTGTTGATCATCTCTTCGACTATTACAACGTCTACCAAGGCAACAACAATTACGATTTTTCCAGGCTCGATCAGGTTATTAACTCCATCCTCTTAACCGGCGCCAAACCGCTTTTGTCACTTTCTTATACCCCCGCCATCATGGCTCAAAACAACCTAAACGCCGCCGAACCAAACAATTGGAACGATTGGTATCAAATGGTCAAAGCCACCGCCGCCCGCTATTCAAAAGAAAAAAACATTGAAGGAATTTACTACGAAGTCTGGAACGAACCGGATCTTTTTGGCAAATGGCACTATGCCAAAAACCCAAACTATTTAACTCTTTACAATCAATCTGCCCGGGCCGTAGAAGAAGGTGCCCGAGGAACCAGCTATAAAATCGGCGGCCCAGCCATCACTGCTTTTTACCCAAGCTGGATCAAAAGCCTCTTAAAATACGCCGACACCAACCGCCTCCGTCTCGACTTTATTTCCTGGCACCGTTACTCCAAAAACATCGCCGATTTTCAAAAAGACATTGACAGCCTGAATCAAATCCTCACCGACAGTCCAAAATACCAAAATATTGAAAAAATCATCACCGAGGCCGGTCCCAACCCCGAACCCGACCCCTGGTATGACGACAGCCGCGGCGCCATCCATTTTCTTTCGCTCGTAAGCCAAACCACCAACACAATCCACCGCCTTTTTCCTTTTGAAATAGTCGACGGCCCAACTTCCCGCTCTCCAAACTCCTCCGGCTGGGGGTTAATCACCCACCCCCTAAATCAGGCCAAAACCAAACCCCGTTTTCAAGCCATCCGTTTTCTCAACTCTCTGGGCGGCCAGAAATTATCTATTGAAGGCCAGGGGTCATACGTCAGCGCCATTGCCACCAGAACCAATCAAACCATCCAGGTCTTGCTGGTCAATTACGATCCCCGGCAAACCCGCCCCGAAACTTTTCCCCTAACCATCCACAACCTCTCCCCCGGCAACTACACCCTTAAAACTCAACGCTTCTTGGGCACTTTTAGTCAGAAAAATATTACTGTCACCGAAAATTTTTACCGCGATAATTTTTTCCTCGACGTCAACACCGCCGTCCTCCTCGAGCTCACTCCCCAACCCTAGTTTTATCTGACAACTCTCAACACGTCTGCCACTGTTATCAAAAATATCAAACCCAGTAAAAACATCATCCCAAAGTTGTTTATGGCCATTTCAAACTTTTGATTCGGCCTTCTTTTTAGCAAAAACTCATACAATACAAAAATAATTCTCCCGCCGTCCAGTGCCGGAAAAGGCAAAATGTTAACCACTGCCAAGTTAACCGAAACTATTCCAAAAAAGTGAACTAAGGCCAGCAACCCCTGTTTCTGCCGGATACTGGTTGTCGCCTGGTACATGCCAATCGGCCCGCTGACGTCTGAAGGAATCTTTCCCGACAAAAGCCCGCCAACCATTTTACCCACCCCCTCAACAATTATCTTTCCCCAAAAATAGGCCTCTTTAAACCCGGCCACTATCCCCTTGTCAATTTCATACCATCTAATCTGCGTAATCTCCACATTACTGATGGCCACCCCCATCGACCCCTCACCCGCCGGCGGCTTTTCTCTCACCTCCACTTCAACCCTCCGGCTTTCACCGTCTTTCGACACAATCGACAAGCCCACCCTTCCCCCTTTATATTTGGCCACTTCGTCGGTCAATTGAGACGGCTTACTCACTCTTATTTCGTTAACAGCCGCCACCCAATCCCCTTCCTTCAGCCCAGCTTTTTGAGCCGGCGAACCCACAGCCAACCCGATCACCTTTACCCTCTCTGTCTCCTTTGGCACCCCCAGTATTGAATACACCACGCTAAAAATCGCAATCGCCAACACCAAGTTCATCGTCACCCCCCCCACCACTATCAACGCCTTTTGCCATGGTTTCTTATGAAAAAACGTTCTTGTTTTTTCTCTCCCTTCCACCTTGGCTCCGCTTTCCGGATCCTCACCAAACAATTTCACAAAACCTCCAATCGGCAACCAGTTTAAACTAAACACTGTTTCCCCGATTTTTCTTCCCCAGGCCCTGGGCGGCAACCCCAAACCAAACTCTTCCACCAAAACCCCGCAAAACTTCGCCGCCAGGAAATGCCCCATCTCATGTACCACCACCAAAATTGACAAACCAATGAAAAATATTACAACGTCCACGGGTTTAATTCTATCAAACTCCACAAAAAGTACCTAGGAACTATTTCACTTAACATAAGCAAGGCAAATTACCACCCCCGACACCGGCCATTGTTACACCACGTATCAGTTCTACCCTCACACCCTCCGCTCATCCACACTCCAGACTGACACACCCTAAAACTGTCTTCGCTAAGACACTGGTATTGACCATTCAAGCCAATACAGTCTTTCAAGATAATTTGATTGAAAGAACAATACTTGTTTGAAGGCACTCCCCTAAGAGAACTCCACATCCCATTTTCACAAACTTTATAGTTAAACATTCCCTGGCAGGATATTTCCCCATTTCTTCCATAACATTCTTTCGGAACGCAGGCGTTATTATTACAATAACTATCGGCAGGGCAAGTTCTTGTTTCCCATCTCCAATCCCCTCCTGATCTAAAAGAACACACAATGTAAGAAAACCTATTATTCTCCAAACACCGCATAGTATTTCCCTCAGGAGCTTCACATGGAGGGTTATACAAAGTGGGAGTAGGAGTCCAGGTCGGCCGCAACGTCACCGTTGGCGTTATCGCTAGACAGGAATAACAAGTAGCGCCACAAGTTTTGCCGTTATAACAGGACCAGCTAACTCCACCGCCGCAATAACACCTCACCTGCGAAATTGTCGGGGTTGGTCTATCGGTTGGAACCGGAGTATCTGTTGGCAGAAACGGAGTGGGAATATCGGTTGGTTGGGGCACTGGAGTATTTGTTGGCCTTGGCACCGGAGTTGAGGTTGGCGCGCAGGCCGCCGAAGAAGAACACTCGTCCATATCGTGAGAACAAGCAGGTGGAGTACCCACCGTATTACACGATCGTCCAACACAAATCTTGCAAGGCTGATCTATCGCCGCTCTGTTTCTAATATCCATATTTCTACCTGCCAGTATGGCCACTATTGGAATGGCCACCAGCATCACCCCCAGTCCAACCAAAGAAATCAGGGCTTTTTTGTTATCAATCATGACAAAATAATATACCCTCCAAAATCCTCGTCAATAGTTTAATTTCAGCTTATCTATCTAGCCTCTAATTTCCACTTCTTTCTTATGCGCCGCCTCTTCCAATTTTTTCATAAATTCATCAGTCAACTTTTGCAACAATTCCTCATCTCTTTTAAATTCATCTTCCGATATCGTTTTTTCCTGTTTTGCTTCCTGCAATTTTCTTCGGTAATTTCCCCTCTCGTCTCTAACAATCCCCCTCGCTCCTTCCAATTTCCTCCCCAAAAGTTTCACATATTCTTCTCTTTGCTCCACCGTCAGCATCGGCAATCCCATTCTTATAATCGTGCCGTCCACCACCGGATTTAGCCCGACATTGGCCGCCGCGATACCATTGCAAATTTCCCTTATCAGGCTTTGATCCCAGGGTTGAAAAGTCAACGTCCTCACATCCCGCACCCCAATTGACCCAAGCTCAATAAGCCGCATCTTCTGTCCACCATACACCGTCACCGTCACATTTTCGATCAATCCCGGCGTCGCCCTTCCGGTTCTAATCGACCCGATATCGCTCACAAAAAGATCAATCACCTTACCCATTTGAGAAATCACCTGGGCCTGATTCAACATACTCTAGTTTAGCAAATTTAAATCATCATTAAATTTCAAACCGGCCGATTCGTCCCAGTTTAATATTTTCACCAAACTTTACCGCTAAAGCCGAAATCAAATCCGCCACTTTTTGGCTCCCGTCCTTGATATACTCCTGTTCCAGCAGAGCTTTTTCATTCTCAGGATTCATTGCCGCCACCTGCAAACACAAATTTTTTGACATTTCCACAAATTCATCGTTTTTGGCCACAAAGTCAGTTTCACACAATAGCTCCACCATCACCCCAATTTTGCCGCTTGTGTGGGTATAGGTCGCCACTCTTCCCTGGTGAGTTTCCCGATCGGCTCTTTTTTCTACCTTGGCCAAACCCCGCTTTTTTAATATCTCTTTGACCTTCAACTCGTCCCCTTCCGCTTCCACCACTGCCGTCTTTATCTCCATCACCGATAAGCCCAGCTCTTCCCGCATTTTCTTAACCATCTCGATAATTTTTTTGTTATCCATATTTTTATCGCTAAGTTCTTAAAGCTTTGCCAAACTCTTCCACCAATAACGTTACACTTTTGGCATTATCGTCGTTGGCAGCAACGGCAAAATCGACCACTTCGGGGTTACTGTCGGTGTCCACTAAAGCCACCGTCTTCACTCCCCTATCAGCCGCTTCCTTCACCGCTGTCTTTTCATATCCGGCATCAACCACCACCAAAACATCAAACAACTTGTCCGTTTTTTCCAACCCTCCCACTAGTTTTTCCAGCTTTGCCACCTTCTTCCTCATCTCCCCAATTTCTTTTTTAGTTTTGTCAGAAAAATCGTTGTTTTGAAATTTTTCCTTAAGGTCGGTTAACTTTTTAATGTTTTTTCTGATCTGATCCCAATTGGTCACTGTTCCGCCCAGCCATCTGTCGGTAACATAGCCCACTCCGGCCTCCATTGCCACCCGCTTCACCACTTCCCGAGCCTGCCTTTTTGTCCCCAGCATCACAATTTGCTTACCGCTTCTTTTGGCATTATGCAAAAAATTACACGCCGCCTTTAAACCTTCAAGGGTTTTGACTAAATCAAAAATTTCGATTCCATCTTTTGACATATATATGTTTTTACGCGCCTTGGGATGAGTTTTTGAAACTTTGTGGCCCAAATGACACCCCGCCGCCAACAAATCCCTCAGTCCAATTGTCAGCTCATACTTCACTTCCTTTACTTCTGTTTCCACTACTTTCCCGTCTGCCGCCTTTTCCTGCCCCGCGCCCAGCTCTCCTCTCTTTCCTCTTTCAACTTTTTCCGCCCCTCTTTCGGCCTGCTCTTTGTCCATAACCCCATTTTTACCCAAAACTTCCCGGGCTTTCCCCAGTTTGCCAACCTCCTTTTCCAGCTTACCAGCTTCTTTTTCTTTTTTAATTTTCTCGTTAAGTTTTTTTATCTCTTCCGCCCCAACCACCTTTTTTTCCAAAACCTCCTTAACCACCAAACTGCTTTTCTTAATTGCCTTGCCGGTTAAATTAATCGTTTTTGCAACAACTTTTTTCTTTTTTTCTTCTGTCATTTTTTTCCTTATTACCCGCCGTCTAAAATAATAATCAACCTCTACGGCCTTTTGGCCCATGGGCCAGGAAATTTAAGTTAACTATTCTAACACAATATGCCGCCAAAAATCCTATACGATTTTAACTCTGCCTCCAACCCCACCCACCTCAATGCTCCTACCTCGACCAACAACAACACCCGCACCAATATCATGTTCACTTAAAACGACACCCCTGCGTATAAAATCGCCTTGGCCATTAACACCAACGCCACCTACTTCTTCATAAGGCTCACTAGTCGAACCACTCATATGGACTCCAGCCCCACCTTCCAAACTCCCAAATCCTTCGACAATTCTTTTCAGCATTGTTACCAAACTATCTTTCATAAAAATATAAGGTTACGTAATAGTAACAGTATATCTTTGACCAATTACACTAACATTTTCAGCGTTCACCGCCCCCCCAAAAACAAAATCCCCCCCAATTCTCTTGATTCCCACAGCCTCTACTCCGTTTGTTGGATCAATTCCTCTATTAACAGCCGAAAAACCAACACTTGCACCAAGTACAGCGGGAAGCAATACCCTCCCTCCACCACCCAACTCCACCTCACTCCCAGTGCCAGTTGTTAACCGAACCGACTGAGCCATCAAAGCTACGGCGCCACCAGCATGAATACCAAAAGAATGTTTATCATCTCTAAAATGCGTATTTGGCACCCGGGCTCCAGTAGCCGGATCAAGCGTTGCCTGAAGCAATTCAGACTGGCCACCCGCAGAGACCACTCCTGCCACCGCGAATCTTGGCTTTGCCAGGTGTATCGCAGAACCACCAAGACCACCAGTTCCCGCAATTTCAACCACTTTAGCCCCAACAACAGCCGCCGCCGCACCCCCAACTCCAACCCCAGACCCTTCTCTATCTAACAACAAAACTTGCACTCTATTGACTACTGATGGATTATTAGGATCAGGAAGCCCAACCACCCGTAATCTTTTAAACTCGTTAGCTTCAACTTTACCCACATAACCCTGCACAGCAACTTTTGGCCCGCCTTTCTCTAATGCAGCGTCAAAAGCAACAATCGCTCTACCTACATCCTTTAATAAATCGACTAAACTACTCACTTCTCCCTCCCCCATCAGACGACCTTCTTAAAACCCTTCGAATACCTAATCGAGCTCCTGCGGAAAAAGCCTCAAGTGCACCACCAACCACAACAGCAGCCCTCACTATATCACCTATATCAACCGGTTTTTTGCTCGATCCAGAGAGAGCACCAACAACATCTTGAGTACTTCCCCTAAATAAGTCCAGAGTATTCTGAAAATGCCTTAGATCAGTATAACATCCATAATCTGCCGGAGGACAACCAACAGATGCCGGAATACCTCTGATAACTGACACAACCATCACAGAAACTACAGCACCTTCGACAACGTAAGGAAAAGCCTGCTGTAATGTATCATTTTTAGGAAGAACAGGTGCCCGCGCCACCACTTCAGCCCTCGCATCAGCACCAGAAATACCTATTTTATCAACAATACTTCCCCTAAATTCCTGTAATGTCAATGGCCCACTTGGACGATAATAATGGCTTGGCAACAGATCCACCTCAAAAGCCGGCATATGTATTTATAAAAAAATATAAATTCTTGATAAGAAAACATTTTTTCAGCATACGGAGAGTCTAAGATTTACCAAACAAACCTCTAACCAGATTGCCAACAGCTTCTACAAGAGCAAGGTTGCCCTGCTGGGCTGCACGGGACATCGTTCCTGCCCTTCTACTCTCAGCTCCTAAAGTCATTGCGTCGGTAACAATTTCTGGAACAGCAACGTTTGCGGCCAAGTGAATATTCCCATAACCCGCCTTCTCTAAAATTCCCGATTCAGCCACCGCAGCCTCAATCATTTTTTGTACCTTAATTATTACCGCCGTGTTCGCTGCAACTTCATCCCCACCACCACCAACAGTCTTATTCCACACTTCTTCAAGTTGTTTCTTATAATCAGGGCTACCCTGAACCGCCGAAACTATCATTCCAATCCCATTGGCAACAAAAGCGTCACGCTTTCCTTGACTTCCACCTAAAGCAAAAATACGAAAAAGATCTGTATTTCTAGCCTCAACGGTAACCGTTGCAGCCGCAACACCCAAATTTGGAACCTCGAGATTTTTAATCGTATACGGAATAGCTTTCGGCTCTATTACATCTACCTCCAAGGCTTTATTCCAAGGAGCAATCGCAACAGTACCCCCAGGCTTTATACTTCTTAATCTAAGAGAGCCCTGTCGAGCTCTCCCAAACATGCCATCCGCAACATAAACTTGGGTTGGTCCTAAACCAAATTCGTTACCATAAACGAGCACCGCCGACGTTGGACCAACCTTGTGAAAAGGCTGAAGTGCTTTAACCAGTCGACCCACACTTCTTCCGACTGAGGCCAAAAGTCCACCTTTCCGAGGCATTACAGGAAGTCCTTCACCCGCGGCAACAACCGCCTCCAAAACTTCAGGCGCCATACTTGTTTGAACTATATACCCCGGACCTTGTTCTAGACTTCTTATTTTTCCCATACTACTTACTCAAACCTCCTCACACTAATGTCATTTCTAAGCCCGTATCTAACACCCATAACAAAATCTCTCACCCATTGAAACAGCAACAACCCTCCTCTTTTTTGTCCAGCCCCAAGATACTGCTCTTCAACCGCACTCTTCAAAGCTTGAGCAAACCCAGCTATTTGATTTCGCCGAGCAATTTCGGCATGATTCCGACGAACGGAAGCCATATATTCGGGAAGTTGGCTACTTCTGCCAGACAATAACAATTCTAAAACTCCTATTTCAGCGTCTTCACCATATTGCCTACCAACAATTTCAGAATAAACAGTCGGCCCATCCCCAGGAACACGATTGGTTTGAAGAATAACTGGCCCCCCGCCAGCAGGCAAGTTCACAACTTGGTTAATTACTCTTTGGCTTTCTTGAGGCATATCAAATGCACATATATTAACATAATTAATTTGATCCAGTAAGATCTAACACCAAATTTGCCGAATCAACAAGATCACCCAAATCTGTCACCACAGAAACAGGACCAATATCAATAGATGTTACAGAATAACCATCGCCTCTTTTCCCGCGAACTTCTAGAGCACTTCGTCCATCAGCAGAAGCAACGGTAGCAATACGGCCTTGCGCCGCACCTTCTCTCCTCCTAATCAAAACAGAATCAACTCCATTATCTCTTCGAACCACCATATTCCCTCCTCCCTCACGCCTCACTCGCTTCCCAACTGAAACACGCAACCCGCCCCCAGACGCCTCCAATCTCTTTCCATTCGAAAAAACAACCGCCCAAGGAAATCTCATTTTCTACCTCCTCTAGTGGCAGCTTCGTCACCAGCAAAACTCTCACAAACAAACACTTCTCTTTTCGTAGGAATCAAGCTTCCGTCCACATCGACCCCTATTAATCTTGCCACCACCCCCTCACTTGTTGCAAGAGGGACTAGCCGGGTCATGTCGGAACCAGGCATAACAACAAGACAATATCGTTGGGCTCCACTAAGAGGATCCAAAACATCATGATAATCTCTATAAGTTAATGGTTCTGTCCCCAAAGCAGGTCGAACAGCTTCTTGAAGAATAGCTTGGTTTTTGGCTCTAATTCGCTGATTTTCCACATTAATACGCCCTATTTCTTCTTGTCTTGCCCGAAGTGCCCCCAAAACAACCCCATAAGCCTTAGTCTTATCTCCTCCTCCCCCAACTCCCAAATTTACTCCAGAATCAGCCCGCATTCCTGCCTCTGCCTGAATTGCGGCATGCCGTTTTGCTCTATCTTCTTTAGATTCTATACGCTTAGGTTGTTTTAAAAGAGGTTTTAACTCAACAGTGACAGGAGTAGTAACACCTGTAAAAGCAACCACAGCACCTTCTGTATCAGACCAAGGTGGTATGGCAGTCCGATACCCAATATATCTTACGTCAAATAACCGCTTGTCCACAATAACCAGAGAGCTCAACCCAACACCTGAAAGTTCCTCTTGACCTAAAACTATCGGCCCGTCATTAATTAAAGGCCAATCTGTCAAAGTTTGACCTTTATCAATCGGATGTACCTCAGCTCGACCACCACCACGACCATTATCTCTTCTGCCAGCCGCACCACCCCCCCTCTCATCTATCAATTCCCTAAGTACCTCTCTCCATCCCATTTGTCCGAATTGTACATCACCAACTCAAAGATTTCAACAATATAAGTTATTTAGAAATCCAAAACAAATATTTCACCAATACGCACTTTCCATTTCCACCCCCCCCAACCCACAACTAAACACAATAACTTTTTTAGACTGCTACCATATTAGACACTATAGGTTTTATATATTATAATCAGCCAATTTAATCCGCCATGGCTACAAATTTCCACGAAGCACCCGACAAGAACCCAAAAAGAACAGCCAATGCCCTCGCTCGTCAAGGTATTGACCCTAAAACTGTCAATCTTTATACTACCAACCGTTTATCTCCTCAAGGAAGAAGAGCCGTTGAAGAAAGCTTAAACCCTCCCCCCGCCACTCCCAACCGCGTCCCCGCCCGCCCGGCACTAGAATCTACTCCTCCCCCCGCCACTCCCAACCGCGCCCTCGCCCGCCCGGCACCAGAACCTACCCCTCCACCCGCCAGAATAATCGTTTCTCAACCTCGTCCCAATCAAGTGCCTATCCACCCATCACGAAATCCTAGAACCCCAGTCAGACTACCTCCCCCGCCATCAGCTCCACCCCAAGTAACGGTTCCAAAAAATGCAAGTGTAGGCGAACTATTAAGAGAAGCCTTTAATAGTTTAAGAGGAGTAAAGCCCGACATTCCAAGCGTTGCCGCCGCCGCCCGCGAATTTCTACCGCCTACTCCAAAACTGCCAATCAACCCCGCCACGATCAACCTAAAACCCGACGCCACCATAGGAACCAACACTCCCCCAACTCTCGTTTTTGCCGAAAGTGCTGAAAGTAATCACACATCAGGACCAACCACCATAGCCGCCACTGGCGTTCGCATTACCGGCCCAACCGACCAAAGAGGAAGACCCACCACTGTTAATAATGGGCGTAATTTTTCTGCCCAAGTTGGCCCAAATGGATCCGTCGCTTTTGATACGGCCGCTCTGACAACAAATCATAGGGATTCCCATAAAAAAGCACATGCTATGTGGACCCAAGGAATACAGACATCGACCGTCGCCGCCACCGATCGAGAGACTGGCAAACCAACCGCAGTAGTCGAACAACACGCCGCCGCAACTTCACAAGTCTCTGCTACTAAAGCAACATGGTTAGATAAAATATCTCATCAAATTCGAAATCTTGTAATTGGCGGCCCGGCAAATTTTCGTGCCCCAGGAGGACTTTATATCGGTGTTGGCCCAGGCGGTAGCGCCACCGTTAATCGCCAGGTTACTTCAGAAAATAGTGGCTATCACACAAGTACCACAGCCATACTGGCAGAAACATCGTCTGCAAAGCTTGTTGTTTTAGGCGAAGATGGTAGGCCTGTCGCCAAAAAATCCCTCACCAGAGAATCACACGTTGTCAAGCTCAAGGATAAAGAACATGAAGAACACTTAAGTTACAACAATGGAGCGGCTTACGATCTGACGGGTGGTAAAAAAACACCCACCGTAGTAGAGGACAGATCCTTGGGTTTTTCGGCGGTTGTCGGCGATGGCGGAACACTTAGTGGCACTTTCCTAAATTCAGGAGAAGAAGACCATCGTAGACACGAGCGACTTGTCGGAACCAACAATCCCGACGCCAATAATCTACTAGCCAAACACGGTCAGGCTCTATGCCAAAACGGAAGCGTCTGGGACCGCCAAGCAACCATAACACTGAGCGGTCGAGGAATATTAAGTTTATTAGGCGGGCTCTTTGGCATTAAAACTGGTCATGATGATGATAGTGTGACCGGTAAATTCTGGGATGGAGATAATGAAACCGGTTTTTCTGCAACACTACTAGGCCGGGCATCAGTCAGAACTCCCTGGGCCAACATTAGAAACGAAAGGGGCCAAGAAATTAATGCTAGTGCCTTTGTCTCCGGTGACGGCCACGAATTTGA
Source organism: uncultured Gammaproteobacteria bacterium (assembly GCA_964538765.1). Taxonomy (GTDB): domain Bacteria; phylum Patescibacteriota; class Microgenomatia; order UBA12405; family UBA12405; genus CAZIHS01. The sequence continues at coordinate 22,212 of CAZIHS010000011.1, forward strand.
ATACAATGCCCTGAACCTTCCTTCCAAACAAGCGAGAGAACTTGCCGAAAACGTTGAAGCCGAAGCCAAAAGGAGAAATTATGCGCAACAATACGAAGCCTACCAAAGGGACCCAATTGGTCATCCATTACCCCCAATAACAATGAGGGTAGAAATGACCACTGGCGCTAAACTTCTAAGAGCTCTTGGCCTCGGTCATTTCTAGCCACTCCCCAAATCTTGTTACCCAAGCCCACAACTTCAATTGTTCTTATCTCCGTTCGGCTGGGACCTCCCTATACCAGCCTCTCCCCGCTCTCTCATCAATTTCCTTAAAATCTCAGCAGTCATATCACCCTTATCTTCCCCAAAACTCGGGGGCAACCCCAAGTGAACGTTTCTGACCAATCTCGCTCTCGGCAGTTCACCTCTCACCAAAGCATCTGCATTCGTCCCAGAAACCACAGGAAATATAAAGACAGTAGCAACCAAATCAAACAAAGATCCTTGAGAAGCATCAACAGCTTCCGATTTTCTTTTTCTCACTTTCCCAATTCTCCTCCCCTTTCTCTCAAAAATCAAGCATCCGCCCAACCTACTTCAATCTTTTTGAAACCATGTCCTGGTCCACTACGTCCTGAACACTTCCTCCTAGATAATCTCCACCCCAAACGAAACAATAGAAATATGCATTATATGTGTTATAATGACACACATTTAAACTATATATGTCAAAAGGTCTAGTAGAAAGATTGGCCATGTTCTTAGGCGCTGGTAACCAAATCAACTGTTTTCTGACACAAAGTTTAGGTTAAGTGTT
>CAZIHS010000012.1:0-22856 GCA_964538765.1 uncultured Gammaproteobacteria bacterium
AACCAATTTACAGGGATAATCTTAATTCTCAGCCGTTGATTCAGTTACCAGCGCCAAAGGTCTAGTAGAAAGATTGGCCATGTTCTTAGGTAGAAATAGCGATCTTGTCGGCGAAGATAGAGCAATACATCCAATGTGCAAAGAAAGTGCTGTTTCAAATCCAGAAAAGGTGGTAACTTTTTCCGATCAACCCCAACGCACATCATCCTCAGGCAAAGAAAGATCCAGGCGTAAAAAAGCTGAAAAAGATGGCGAGTGGTAAAACCAATCCACACCCCCAAACCCCCGCCTCTCCTACTATATAATATCTTCATGTCTGATCAACCCCAACCTGCCCTCACCTTTCTTCAACTCCGCCTGCCTCAAACCAACGAATCAACCTATGAATCCATGTCCTCGCTTTTAAGCAACTTCACCCAGGGCATCTCCGTCCCCTTTTTCAACCGGATTCTTGGTAAAAAACCCACTCTATCTTCTTTAGAAATCGTCCTTCAAAACGGCCAAATTTATTTCTACCTGGCCTGCCCCACCCGCTCTCTCGAATTTTTCCGCTCCCAAATCTTGGCCCAATACCCCAATGCCATCACCAAAGACACCACCGACCCACTGCCTCAAACCGGCCTTATCTACCAGCAGCTAACCCTTTCCCGCTCCTCTTCCTACCCGGTCAAAACCAGCCGCGATTTTCGCGACGTCGACCCCCTCAACTCCATCCTTTCCCCGCTTTCCCGAAATCCCAACCCATCCGACTTTTTTCTTTATCAAATCATCCTTTCCCCCGCTCCCAAAAACTGGCAAAACAACATTATCTCCATCATCCAAAACGGCATTATTGTCGATGCCTCCCGAAATTTCCGCCAGCCTCACCCCGACAAAAGTGTCTTTGAAACCAAAATTCAGTATCCCGGCCTCACCACCCAAATCAACCTGGCCACCAACAATCCCGGTCTCCTTTCCTCTTTTGCCTCTTCTTTTGGTATCTACACCCAGCCCCGCGGCAATTTTTTTACCACCTATCAGGGCAATTTTTTAAACCGCCGCCAAATAAAAAAATCTGTTCAAAACCGCCAATACCTCTCGTCTATCAGGCACCAGATTTTAAACACCGAAGAAATCGCCGCCCTTTGGCACCTGCCCAACAAAAATACCAAAATTCCCAATATTGCCTGGGGCCAGCGGCTCTATTCCGACCCGCCCGAAACCCTGCCGGTAGCCTCCAACATCGACCCGGCTCAAAAGCAAAGTATTGTGTTTTTCGCCAAAACCGAGTTTCGAAACCAGGAAACTATCTATGGCATCAAAGAAGGTGAAGACCGCCGCCGCCACACCTATATCATCGGTAAATCAGGCACCGGTAAAACCACCCTCATCGCCAACATGGCCATCGACGACATCAGAAAGGGCCGGGGTGTGGCCATCATTGATCCTCATGGCGACCTGTCTCAAACCATGCTCGACTACATCCCCTCTTCCCGGGTCAACGATTGTTGCTACTTTAACCCCGCCGACCCCGAATATGTTTACCCCATCAATGTCATCGAATCCCAAAGCGAATCCCAACGCGAACTGGTTGCCTCGGGGGTTATCTCTATCTTTAAAAAACTTTATGGCCAAACCTGGGGCCCCCGGCTTGAACACATCATGCGAAACACCCTTTTAACCCTGGTCCACACCCAAAACACCCATCTTGGCAACGTCATCGACCTTCTCACCAATTCCGACTACCGAAAAAGCATTGTCAGCCAGTTGAAAGAACCAACCCTCAAAAACTTTTGGCTATATGAGTTTGAAAAAATGGACCAGAATTTCCGTTCCGAGGCCACCCAGCCTATCCTTAATAAAGTCGGCCAATTTGTTGCCAACAGAAATATCCGAAACACGATTTGTCAAACCAAATCAAAGGTCAATATTGAAGAAATCATGAATCAGCAAAAAATTCTCATTGTTGATTTATCAATGGGTAAACTCGGTGAAGACAGCTCGTCACTGCTTGGAGCCATGATCGTCACCCAAATCCAAATCGCCGCCATGAACCGCGTCCACCAGTCTGTTGAAAACCGTCCCGATTTTTATTTGTATGTCGACGAGTTTCAAAATTTCGCCACCGATGCCTTCATCAAAATTCTTTCAGAAGCCAGAAAATTCCATCTAAATCTTATTATCGCCAATCAATACATGAACCAGCTCGACCGCACCATTCAGGATGCAATTTTGGGCAACGTCGGCTCGATGATCTCATTTGTTGTCGGCAATTCTGACGCCTATATCCTTTCCAAAGAATTTGGCCCCACCAAATTTCCGCCCGAAGACCTGATCAAGCTTGGCCGCTATCAAATTGTCAACAAATTATCTATTGACTCGGAAACATCGGAACCTTTTTATGCCACTGCCCTGCCCCCGCTCGACTGCAAAAATCAGGGAAGAGAAAAATTAATTCGCATTTCCCAAGAACGTTACGGCAAAAAACTCACTTAAACCCAACCTTTGTCATTGTTCCAGAATTTTATTGTAACACCGCCTACACAAAAAAGACACACCTTGGCTTTTTCAATTCTATTGTTTATATTCATCCCAATATAAGTTAAAAACATATACAAATATGGGAAAAAAACGCATCGATATTCAGGGGTGCACCAAAAGGAACCTCACTACCCTAGGCCTTCTCTGTCGCGGATGCGATTACTATTATATTCGAGACGAAAATGGTGAGAAAAAAAATCCAGACGTTCTTCAACCAGACCTCGTGACAAAATTAATTGATAGCAACTGTGCTCGTCTCAAAACAGACAGAAGAGTATCTTCTAGAACATCTAACGACCCACCCGCAATAGACGGACACTATCATACTTTGGCCGGAACTCCCCCAAGACAGAGATACTTAAGGGGCAAGCGCATTTTTTAAGCTTTTAAAGCTAAAAATGAATAGTGGCCGGTATTTTTCCCACCACAGGTGATTCTTATCCCTGCTAAGCCACAGATTCCACACCCCATTTCTACCTAAAACTCACCACAAAATAATATTTTCATTTTATAAAAAAATTAAACCACTGTGGCAAAAAAAAACAGTCCAGTTTACGACACTCAAAGAATAGTTGTATATGAAGGCGTCATACCAGGAATGCCGGATATTTGCCCAAGAAGTGGACAGGATTGTGTAAAGATCGAAATGATTGATAGAACAATGGTCAGATCAGTTTGTTCCGACAGAATAGCCTGTCTCGGTCACAACCCTCAAGTAACAGCCGAAGCCAATGGTGCCAGGTTGAGATCGCCTTTGATCTTTACAGTTCCTTCAAGATTTGAATTAGAATAAAGTACGTAAAAATACAAAACTTTTGCCCATTTTTATCCTCCTGATTAACCACGTTCATCCTATATTTATATCTATATATTGACATATACATATCTGATATGCTACTATCAACCCAGTTATATTATCTTTAAATAAATATGGCAATACAACCAGAAGCTGCACCCACACAACCCCCCAAACCCGAAGAGAAACCAAAATACATTGTAACAATAACAGGAAACGGCACGGCTTTAGGACCAGAAGAAGCAAAAGAGTTAAAGAAAGACAGGTAAAATTCTTAAAATGATTCTAACCCAGTCAAGGGATTGAAATCATTTTTTACACCCTCTTCCAACTCGCCCACTTGCACCCGGGATAAGCCGAACAACCGTAAAATTTACGGCCTGTTTTGGTCCTTCTAACCACCCCCGGTTTACCACACTGCGGGCAATTAAATCCCGCTTCTTCCTTAAACTGCCTTTTATATTTACATTCCGGAAACCGCCCGCACGATATAAACTTCCCAAACCGGCCAATTCTAACCACCAGTTCACCAACCTTACATTCCGGGCACTTTTCCCCCAATTCATCCGCCTCCACCTTTACCCGCTGACTGTCTTTTTGAGCCTTTTTAACCTCTCCTTCAAATTTCCCCCAAAAATCACCAATCATTTTCTTCCACTTTCCCTTCCCCATCGCCACCCGGTCCAAATCTTCCTCCATTCCGGCCGTAAACGGTAACGACATCACCTCAGAAAAATTACCCACCAAAAAATCATTTGTCGCCAGCCCCAATTTGGTCGGCACAAATCTACCCTCATTCTTCTCCACATACTGCCTCAAAATTATCGTGCTGATAATTGGTGCATAGGTGCTTGGCCTGCCTATCCCCTGTTTTTCCAGGCTTCCAACCAGTGACGCATCAGAGTATCTCGGCGGCAGATTGGTTTCAGAAGCAACCTCTTCTTGTCCAACCACTTTGACCCTGTCACCTATTTTTACCCCGGGAAGTATTTGCTCTTCACTATAGTTTCCGGCAATTGCCATAAAACCGTCAAATACCACCTTTAACCCTCCCGCCTCATACTCCCCTTTTCCACCCAAAACGGTCAATTTTGTTGTTTTTATCACCGCCGCCGCCGCCTGAGTCGCCACCGCCCTTTTCCAAATCATCCGGTACAATTTCTCCTCTTTGCCTTCCAGGCCCGGCGGGCTTTTGTTTTCCGCTTTTGTCGGCCTGATCGCCTCATGAGCCTCTTGAGCATTTTTTGATCTGTTTTTATAAACCCTCACCTTTGCCGCCAAATACTTTTCCCCGAAATTCGCGCCAATGTATTTTCTAAAATCGGCAATCGCCTTATCCGACAAATACACCGAATCAGTTCGGTGATAGGTTATCAAACCCTGTTCATACAATCTTTGAGCTATCCTCATAGTCTGTTTTCCCGACCAGCCCATCATTCTGGCCGCCGCCTGTTGCATTTTCGAAGTCGTAAAGGCCGGCAACGGGGTTCTGGAAATTTCCCTTTCTTTAAGCCCGGTCACCTCAACTTCACCGCCAAGCCCTTTCAGCACCTCGTCGACCTTTTTTTTATCGTCCAAAATAGTTTTGCCAACCACATACTCACCGTCAAAAAGTTTTGTTTTCGTCTTCACCCAAATATTTTTCCCTCCCACCCTCACCAAATCAGCCCCAAATTCAACCTTCCCAAACTGAAGCTTCAGTTTTATTTGGACAAATTTTTCTTTAATAAATTTTTCAATTTCTCTCTCCCGCTCACAAATCAACCTCACCGCCACGCTTTGAACCCGGCCAGCCGACAATCCCCGTCTCACTTTTCTCCACAAAAGCGGCGACAAACTATATCCCACCACCCGGTCAAGCACCCTCCTTCCCTGCTGGGCGTCAACCAGGTTTAGATCAATTTCTCTTGGGTTTTTAACCGCCTCCTCCACCGCCTCCTTGGTAATTTCATGAAACACCACCCTTCTAATCTTGGCCCCCGTCTTCCCTTTCTTTTTGCTCTTAGCCTCCCTCTCCTTTATTAAATAGTCCACATGCCAGGCAATGGCCTCACCTTCCCGGTCAGGATCGGTAGCCAAATATATTTCTCCCGCCTTATCCGCCTCGGCCAAAAGTTTCGAAACCACCTCGCTTTTAGCCGCATCAACAATATACTCTATCTCATAATCTTTGGCCAAATCTACCCCCATTTTATTCTTTGGTAAATCCCTAAGATGACCAACCGTCGCCACCACCTTATAGTCTGCTCCCAAATACCGGGAAATGGTTTTTGCCTTAGTCGGCGACTCTACCACCAACAATTTTTTCATAACAGCCATTGTCCTCTATACTATCATCCCTTGTCAATTAAAAATCTATCATCACTCCGTCCTTCTTGGCACCACTGTATCCTTTTCCACCTCCGAAAACCACTCCTTTAAAAAATCCCCCACAATCGGCGCCGCCACATCGCTTCCCTCTCCGCCTCTCTCCACCATCACCGTAATCGAAATTTCCGGATCTTCAATTGGGGCAAAAGCCGTCAACCAGGCATGACTATCTTTACTGCCATCTCCCACCTCGGCTGTCCCGGTTTTACACCCTATTTCCGTTTTAAAATTAAAAAGCGGCCAGGCCGTTCCCCCCTTTAAACAGGCCTGCTTCATTCCCTCGATAATTGTTGTAAATGTTTCCTTCGACACCCCTACCCGAAGGCAACCCCCATCTGCCTTCCCGGCCAAAAGCGTCAAACCGCAATTCAGCCCCCGGCTGGCCACAATATTTGTCGCCCGGTTTACCTGTATCGGTGTCACCGCTAAATCCCCCTGACCGATGGCCAAATGGTAAGTATTTCCCAAAAACCATTTCTCTCTTTTAGCCTCCCATTTCCAATCTTCATCCGGCACCAGGCCGGAAAGCTCACCGGGAATTTCGATTCCGGTTTTTTGACCATATCCAAACTTATATGAAAAATTTTTAATATTTTTCGAACCCAACTTTTCGCCCAAACGGTAAAAATAGATATCGTTTGACCGCCTTATTGCCTTCACCATATCCACCATTCCCTCCGTCCCGCCCCCCCTGTTCCACAACCAGTTGGCATAGGAATAATCCCCAACTTTAATCACTCCGCTGTCCTCAATCAGCGTCCCCCTGTTCACCGCCCCGGTCTCCAGCCCGGCCGCGGCCACCACTATTTTAAAAACCGAGCCGGGATGATACAAACCCCCAATTGCCCTGTTCAACATCGGCAACCCTTTTTGATCGGCCAAATATTTGTTTATTTCCACCCCATCGGGCTCAAAACTAAAAACGTTCGGATCAAAACCAGGCGAGCTGGCCAAAACCACCACCTCGCCATCCTTTGGCCGGCTAACCACCATCGCCGCTTTTTTGCCGCTAATTAATCGGTAACCCCTCTCCTGCCAGTAGGCGTCAATTGACAATTTCAATTCCTTGCCGGCCTCAGGCTCGGCCCACCCCAGCTCTCTCACATATCCCCCTTTCGCATCAACTTCAACCAGCCTCTTGCCTTCCTTACCCCTAAGCCAACAATCCATTCCTTCCTCTATTCCTCCTCTGCCAACTAGCATCTCTCCTCCAACCTTGTCCCGGCAAATCTCTCCTTTTTTCATCTCCTCGGCGTTGACCCGACCAAGATAGCCGCTCATCCCACCCATTGCCTCCCCCAACATATACTTCCGCTTCAGCTCATAACTTTTTCCTTTTCCCTCAAACCGGAAACCGGCAAAATCGCCCGAACCCAGATAAGTTTTATTTCCCTGTTCGTTGGTTTGATAATAGCTGTAAACACTTTTCACCAGCTCCCTGCCTTTCCTGTCAACTATTTTTCCCCTGACCGCCTGAATTTCCATCTCCTCAATCCGGTTATCCCTGGCCCTGCTTTTGTAAAACCTCCCCTCAACAATAGTCAATCGGGCCACATTGACCCACAACCAACCCATTGTCACCAAAACAAAAGCCCTCAAACCAAAATAAAACCACGTCCTTCTATCAACCACTATTAATTATAAGCCGACATTAACCTCACTGTTTTTTCCAAATCATGATCGAGAAGCATTTTTTCTCCACCGGCCACCACCACTTCGTCCCCGTTCTCAACCAAATTTACCCCCAACTTCAACTCCAACTCTATCGCTTTCGCCAGTCCCAAAAGTCTGGCTCCGTTACCGATTAAATATATTCCTTTTTTAACCACCTCTTCCATTAATTCCGACGGTGTTTCATCAATAACTTTCTTCACCAAATCAACCACCTGCAACACCTCCATCGACACCGCCTCGCTCACCTGAGAAGCATTAATTTTAATCGTTTTGGGTAATCCTTTTTCCAAATCCCTTCCTCGGGCCACCAATTCACTCTCACTTCCAATCAATATCTTCAACTTTTCCGCGCTTACCCGGCCAATTAACAACCCGTGTCTGATTTTTAAATAATTGATAATCGATAAATCCATCACTCTTCCACCCACGCTCGCCCTTCTCGACACCACCACTCCCCCAAAAGACACCAATCCCGCTTCGGTTTTATCAAACCCAACATCGACAATCATTACCCCGCCTGTTTTTTTTGTTGGCAGACCTAATCCCGCCGCGGCCGCCACCAGGCTCTCGACCATCACCACTTCACCCGCTCCCACCGACTTCAATATTCCCATCATCGCCCGCCGTTGCACCTGACTCATCCCCCCGTTCAAAATTAAAATTACTTTCGGTTTTAACCAGGCTATACTTCCCGCTCTCATCTCTGAAAGGTTTAAAAAACATCTCCTCACCAAAACCGTCAACGCTCCCATGTCGGTAATGTTTTGCCCCAGTATCGGCCAAACAAGCTCCATCTGCCCAGGTTCTCGGTCTATCATTTCGGCCGCCCGGTTTCCCACCGCCACCACCACCCCTTTTTGGCCAACTCTCTTTTTTCTCCTGGCCACCACCATTGCCTCGTCCACCACCAAACCCTTCCCCGCCAAAGAAATTCTAATATGCCCGCTTCCAATCTCTACCGCCGCTTTCATCCTCATCCCTTCCAAAAAGTCCATCAACTTTTTCATCCTCCTAGTATAAAGCCTCAGCGCAAACGTCCCAACCAACAAACTTCCCAATTGATTTAAAATCAACCATGGATCGCCTCATCTCCTTTCTTTACCTTTGCCTCTTTTTTCTCACTCCCCTGATTTTTACCTCTTTCAATTCCGAGCTTTTCGAACTTCCAAAAATGTACTTCGTCTACCTCGTCACTCTTCTCATTGTCCCGCTTCATCTCATCGACTCAATTGCCCACCGCCAGCTATCGGCCCGGCCCAACCTAATAACTTTCACTCTACTTTGTTTTCTCATCTCGCAAATAATATCCACCCTGCTCTCGGTTGACCCCCACACCTCAATTTTTGGTTACTATTCACGGCTCAATGGCGGCCTGACATCGCTGATTGCCTACTCCCTTCTTTATATTGTCCTGGCTATCCGCTCAAACCCCGTCCTGGTTTTCAAAATAATAAACGCCACCCTCACCTCGGGCTTTATCATCTCCGTCTACGGCATCCTCCAACACTTTGGCATTGACCGGCAACTATGGGTCCAGGATGTCCAGGCCCGGGTCTTTGCCACTTTTGGCCAGCCAAACTGGCTTGCCTCATATTTAGGTGTCTTACTTTTGCTCGCCGGTTACCAAACAAACCAATCCTGTCAGCAAAAAAAACTGTTAAAAACATTTATCTACGGTCTGTTTTTCTTTTCTTTCTCTCTTTGCCTCGTTTTCACCAAATCACAATCTGGCCTTATTGCCGCCATTGTTTCCCTTTTTATTTTTTGCCTAGCAACCGCCTGCCTGCCAAAAACTAATAACTCCTCCCCGGCCATTTGGCTGCCTCTTTCACTCTTGTTTATTCTCCTCCTTCCAATTACCTTTTTTAAAAACCCCATCAAAACCCGCCTCCTTTCTTTTCTTCCTGTTACCTCCTATTCAAAAAATTCGCCACCGGCCGACCCCAGCCTGATCATTACCCCCTCAGAAAACATCCGTCAAATCGTGTGGCGGGGAGCAATAGACCTGTGGCGCCGGTATCCCATTTTTGGCACCGGTGTTGAAACTTTTGCCTACACCTATTATTGGACCCGCCCGGTCGAGCACAACCTTACTTCCGAGTGGGAGTTTATCTACAACAAAGCCCACAACGAATATTTAAACTACCTATCCACCACCGGAATTGTCGGTCTTGGCTCTTACCTCATATTCCTTCTCTCTCCCTTAATCATTATTGGCAAATCACTTTTAAAACAAAAAAGGTGGTTGCCGCCTCTCGCCGAAATCACCCTGATCGCATCGCTATTATCACTCTGGATCACAAACTTTAGTGGATTTTCGACTGTTTTCACCAGCCTTTTTCTTTTCCTTCTCCCCCCCCTGCTTCTCAATTCCCGCTCCACTCCTGCTCCGCCCACCGGCAAACCGGTTTATTCAGTTCCCTTTTTAATTAAATCGGTTTTAATCTTTGTTCCCACTATCTATTTTGGCTCCAAAACTGCCGGCTTCTTCCTGGCCGATATCTCCTATGCCAATTCGCTAAAAACCGAAAGTCAGTCGCTCAACACCAGCCGTAGTTTTATCAAAACCAGCCTGTCTCTTCGGCCAAGTGAACCTCTTTATTGGAGCCGCCTTGGCCAGATTGATGCCTCCATCGTTGCCACCTCAACCGGCAATACCACCAAAATAGATCCTAAGCCTTTGGTGGCCGAAGCTATCGAAGCCTGCCGGAAAAGTCTTGACATTTCCCCCGCCAACACCAGTTTTTGGAAAGAAAAGGCCCAGGTTTATTACTACCTTTCATCCGTCGATCCGGTCTATTTCGCCGATAGCATTAAAGCCCTGGACATTGTTTCCCGGCTGGCCCCCACCGACCCCAAAACTTTCTATCTTCTTGGCCGATACTACCAATCAGCCAACCTCATCGACCTGGCCCTGGAAAATTATCAAATTGCCGTCAGGTTAAAGTCAAACTATGACCACCCGCTTTTTGCCATCGCCAAAATCTATCTCGATCAAAAAAAACCATCCCAAGCCAAACCACTGCTCGAAAAAGTTATTTTAATCAACCCAAAAAATCAGGAAGCCAAAGACCTGCTTTCTAAAATTTGAATTCAGCCACTTTCATTTCTTTTCCATTCCACTCATACAATCTTTCGCCTTCCGCCAATATATGGTCAATAAACAAAACACCGTCTAAATGGTCCAACTCATGTTGAAAAACCACTGCCTCAAAACCTTCAAATTCACCTCTTTTTTCTACCAGTTTTCCCGAAACCAGCTCCTGCCACCAGCCCTCAATCATGTAATGCCTTTTTACCTTACCAAATAAATTTGGAAAAGACAAACAACCTTCCAAAAAATCCTCCACCTTCCCGTCGCTTTCAATTTTCAAATAATCTTTTTTCCCCTTTTTTACCAATATCACCGGATTCACAAACACTCTTGTTGTTCCACTCTTAAGATCTCTCATCCCAAAAAATCTTTTTCTCACCCCAATCTGGTTTGCCGCCAACCCCGCCGCCATATTACCTCTAATAGCCAGCATCTTTGTCAAATCGTTCACCTCGTCAACCAGCCCATCATCCACCGCCAGCACCTCGTCCGATTTTTGCCTCAAAATCTTCTTTGGATAAACAACTATTTTTCTCATTTCCCCATTTTACCAAATTGTTTTATAATCTGGCGATGCACTCTCTTGTATTCTTTGGATCTTTTCAACACTATTCCGTTTCAACCCTGGACATAATTTTCAAAAATAAAAGCTTTCACCTGGCCGGGGTAGTCACCACTCCACCCAAACCCGCCAATAAGCTGGTAATCACTCAAAATCCGGTTCACACCTATTGCCAGCAACACCGGCTTTCCTGTTTTCCTCTCGAAAGCCTCGACTGCCCCCCTCCATTTTCCCCGCCTGATTTTATTGTAGTTTGCGGCTACGGGAAACTTATCCCCACCTCCTGGTTAAATTTCCCGAAAATCATGGCCATCAATATCCACCAGTCGCTTTTACCCGATTATGCCGGTCGATACCCCGTTGAATGGGCCATCCTAAACGGTGAGCCCCAAACCGGTCTCACCTTTATTAAAATGTCTGAAAAATTCGACCGAGGCGACATTATCGAGTCCTATCCCTACCCAATCAATCCGTCCGACACCAAAGACAGCCTCTACTCCGCTCTTTATCGGTTGGCCGGCCAAAAAACCCTCAAACTTCTTCCCAAAATTGCTCAGGGTAAATTTAAGCTAACTCCCCAGTCAACCAAAGGTTTCTATGCCCGAAACCTCACCCGTGAAGACGGCTATATCAGCTGGCAATTCTTTCAGGATTACCTGAATTCTCAACCGGCTTCAGCCAACCCTCCCGCTCTTATCTCCCAAAATCTCCCTCCCCTCGAAGTTATGAACCGTTTTTCCCGCGCCCTTCTGCCCTGGCCCGGCATTTGGACCATTACCCCCAAAAAACTTCGGCTAAAAATTATTTCCCTGTCTCCTTTAACGGTTCAGCTTGAAGGTAAAAAACCGGTACTGTGGGCACAAACGAAAAAAAGTTTCATCTGATCTGATCCCTTTTGTTAAAATTAATATCCATACATTTACCCAATTAATCGACCTAAAACATTATTTAATCAACTGATTTTTCTAAAAAATTAACTGCTTTTTTAGCTATAATTTCCAACTTTATACCCACAGGACAGGATTAATATTTTTTGACAAAATCACCCAAATTCTCTTTAATTTTACAAAGGAGGAAAAAATAAATGCCAGCGAAAAAAAGAAAAACCGTTAAGAAAGCCAAAAAAACCACCAAAAAAAAAGCTCGAAGATAATTTTTGGTAAAAGTTTTTAACAAAATCCGGCGTTTAGCCTTTAGCTAGCGCCGTTTTTTGTTCTTTTGTTTCCAGTCTCAACCTCTTCAAACACTTTGAACAAAACCTGCCGGAAATCATTCTACCCCCCACCTTTAAAGTCACCTTCTGAATGTTGGCCGAAAACATTCTTGGCGTTCTGTTTTGAGCGTGCGATCGATTGCGCCCAACTCTGGCACTTTTGCCACACAGTCCACAGCTATTCATAGGCTATACTATAACAAAGACTCATTTCATTTTACATATGATAAATTTTATTTCTTTTTTTGTTTTGATAGTTTCTATCACCGTCCACGAGCTTGCCCACGCCTTTTCAGCCGACCGTCTTGGAGACCCCACCCCCCGCTCCTATGGCCGCCTGACTCTGAACCCCATCGCTCACGCCGATCTTCTCGGCACAATTCTCCTCCCTCTTCTAAGTCTCACCACCGGCATTCCCACTATCGGTTGGGCCAAACCCGTTCCTATCGATCCCTACAATTTTAGTCATCCCCGTCGTGACGAATTTTTGGTGGCCCTTGCCGGCCCGCTGGCCAACTTTTCTCTGGCTCTCGTTTTTTCCCTTTTATTAAAAATTGGATTACTTCCTTTTCCCGTTGCTTTCATCTTTATCGCCATCAACGTCTCTCTTGGCGTTTTCAATTTAATTCCTTTGCCTCCGCTTGACGGCTCAAAAATATTTCTAAACCTTTTGCCCCTCGACCAGGCCCAAGAATGGCAAGAAAGTTTGGAAAAATACGGCTATTATATTCTTCTGGCCGCTCTTTTTCTTCCTTTTGGCCAATCGTCAAACCTGCTCTCAGCCATTTTGTCTCCCGTCACCAAGGTGATCATTAACCTCCTAACCTGAGACCATATTTGATCAGTTGACAAAAAGTTTACTATAGACGAATATTAACTATGCTAAATAACTTTAACAAATCACTTATTGGCCTTTTTTTAATTTCTCTTTTTTCTCTCACCGGCATCGCCCTAATCAACCAAACCCGCACCTATTCCTCACCATCCCAGGTTCTTGGAGACGAAGACAGTTTTTGTATTTCAAATCAAGGCCATTGCACCTCTTCCCCATCCTGCCCTGGCAATTATTACATTTCCGACTCTCCCCAGTCTGGATGTCCCATCAGAACCCCCCGCTGCTGTTTACCCAAAAATCCCCCTTCCAACATTGCCAATCTTTGTAAATACTTTCAAAAGTTTATCGGCAACTACTGCTCTGCCAATCCCAACATCCCGGTTGAAGCACCTTCCAGCTATGGCACAATTTGCTCAGTCGACAAATTAATCCCCGACAGTTTTCGGCCCATCACCACCAGCGCCACCGGCTGTGCCGCTGGCACCTATCGTTTTGCCGAATTTTATTGCAAAAGCGACTCACTCTCTCCCACCATTCTTCCCAAAAGATCAGTCGGCAATGCCGACACTTGTTCAACTATCACTAAGTTAAAAGATTTGGCCGCCAAAACCTGCTCGGAACAAAGCTATTGTCCCGCCTGCAACGAGACCGCAGTTAACCACTTTTCTACTTCTCAAAGTTGCCAGCCTTCGAAATTTAGTAAAGTTACATTCTCCTGCTACTGTCAACCCCCAACCACAATTGGTGGCGATGACTCATGCAAAACCCGCGAAGAGTGGGGACTTATAGCCGATATCACCTGTAGAGGCGACACTATTCCTATTTCCCCAACTCCAACTTATCCAAGCGTCTCCCCCCCCACTCCCTCGTCCTACCCATTCTGTCCCGATTTAAACCATCTCTATTCCCAGTTCTGCCAACTCCCTTCGCGCAATCTGTCCCCAAACCCCACTTCCGAGCCTTACCCCTCCTATTTCCCCACCGAGTCCTGGGGAATAAGTTCTGGCCCCCATCGTGTCAGCCCAACACCTCTGCCACCCTCTCCAACCCCACAGCCAACTCGGCCACCAATCACCTCCACCCCAGAACCCCGCCCCACCGCCACCCCCACGCCGCGGCCAACCCAAAACCCCGGGCTCCAGCCAACTGACATTTCAATCCATTGTTCAGACGACGGTAAAGCTACTATCACCTGGACTGATGCCGCCAACGAAATTAAATACAACATTGCCAAAAGAAACGCCAACAACACCTGGTGGAATTACTCTTATGGAACTGTTGGCAGAGACATTACCACCTACACCGATCCTGTCGCCCACCTTCAAAACGTCACTTATTATTACAACGTTTTTGGCTGCGCCAATAGCAACTGTACCAACTTCTCCTACGGCCGCCAGGTCAACACCAACTGTTACCCAGAACCTAGATGAACCAGGCCAACAGGTCGCTTATAACCGTATTCCTTCTCTCCCTGTTTTCGCTGGCTTCTTTTTCCGCTCTTAACCGGTTAACTTCAAATGCCAGTATCAAAGTTCTCGGCGATCAGGACGAATTTCAAAGTGCCTGTCAGCTGACCGGCGGTCTTTGCATCTCTAAATACTCAACCTGCCCTGAAAACTACAAAGCAAGCATCACCGGCGAATGCGGACCTAACAACAAATGTTGCTTTCCTCCCAACCTAACCACCCGCCGCCAGGTCCCCCCCATGCCACCCATCCCCAACCCAAACCCAAACGCTCTCTGTTTTCGTTTAAACCAATTAGTCCCAAAATACTGTCAGCCATTTATGTTTCCCCTAAATACAAATAATTGCAAACTAATAAAAAACTTTGTCAACAGTCTTCAGCCATTTTGCAAGCCAACTATCCCCACCCCCTCCCATCCTGTTTCACCCACCCCACCCCCTCTTGTCTGCGAATGGTGCGGTAACCGTTGCCTACCTGCCAACTCTGAACGTCTCTGTCCAATGGTAATGCCTCCCGTCAACCAAAAATGCGTCACCCAAAACAACCAATGCCTTATCATCGGCCTGCCTCTTCCCACCGATAGTCAAGTCATTTTTCCCTCTTCCCAGTCTTCAACCTGTAATTGGTGTGGCACCAGATGTATCGACTCATCTCAAAACCCAAACATGGCCTGCCCCGAAATTATCCCTCCTCCAGGTGTCTCCTGCCGATTGGTTGGAACCGGCTGTAAAATCACCGCCGACTAATTATTCTCTTCCACCAGTTTCACTTTTTTCAAGCTCTCCCACCACATCTCTTCCACCTTTTTCCACACTCCCTTAATTTGACAGGTTCCAAATCTCCTGCAGTTATTCGCTCTTTGTAAACATTCCACCATCGACTTCTTTTCACCCATGGCTACCACCAGGTCATACACCGTTCTGTTTTCCCAATCTTTTCCCAATCCATAGCCTCCGCCTTTTCCTTCTCTTGAAACTACCAGTCCAGACTGTTTCATTTCTGCCGCAATTTGAGCCAAGAAACGATAAGGCAAGGCCAGCTCGTCCACAACTGTTTTGAGAGGGACATACTTACCCTGTCTTTGTGATAAATATGTAAATAAAACCATCCCGTATTCAACTTTTTTGGATATTGTCAACATGTTACAATTATATATCCTACCAGAGGACGATCTTTAAGAAGGTGTTTTTTCTAGCTAACCTTCTGTTATGGAAGACGCGTTTTTTCTGGGCGTGCCCTGAAAAATAGTTTTCCAACACCTAAGATCTTAGCTTAGTGGAAAAGCCACTATTGAAGTTAAGCCTTTGGTGGGATTTTATTTTCCGCCAGAATTCTCCTTTCCACTATTGCCAGCGACTCTTTGTTTCTTGCCCCTTCCGCTTTCAGCCGGTCCTTTATCCTCTCCCGATATTCATCCGGCCTTTCAAGAAAATCATTTAAAAATCTCGCCAATCCAACTGTTTTCTCTCTCACCCACCCGATCCTCTTTTTTTCGATCAGCTCAATATTCCCGTCTTCCTGACCGCCAACGTGGGTAATTGCCACAAAAGGCTTCTCTGCCGCCACACAATCAAACAAAAAATTTGGACCGGCTTTCCCTAAGACCAAGTCACAACCCGCCAACACCTGGGCCATATTTTCAATCCAGCCATAGTTTTTTATCACAATCTCTCTGTCTCTGCCCAAACGCGCCACCAGCCGGGTAAACTGCTCCACCATTCCAAATGCCAGTTTATCGGTGCCGCTGTTAAAAACCATTCCTACCGGCTTCTTCAAAAGCAGCAGTAGCGGCAGCACCTTTGGCAGCCCATTAGTTCCCAGGCTTCCCCCACCCACAAAAATCACCGTTCTTTCATCGTCAAACCCCATTTTTCGGCGCTCTTTATTCCGGTCAAACTGCTGATACATTTCCGGTCTCACCCACCAGCCGGTTTCCAAAATTTTATTCCCGCTTATACCCCTAAATTCTGCCTTTTTTCTGGAGACCTCATCGTAAACAAGATGCAAGTCAGCCCCCTTCACAAACGAGACCGGGATAATTGACCACGGGTCGGCCACCACCGTCCACAGTTTCATCTCCACTCCCTCCTCTTTTCTCCATCTGGCCAACGAAAGGGTATGGTAAAAATAGGTCGATATCACCAAATCAGGCCGGTATTTCGCCACCGCTCTAATTGGCCCGGCCATATTTATCCGTGACATCTCTTCAAACATTTCCCGGGCCTTATTATTATTCATCAACTTTCCCGCCAATCGGTTAACCGATGGCGACAGCCGGTAAATCAATTTATACAAATCGTTGGCAATTCCCATTTCTGCCTTCACCTCGGCATAATCAACCGTCAGGCCATTTTCCTTCCGCCGCTGGTGCAAATATCCATATATCGCCCTGGCTATTGCCCTATGGCCCCAGGGCATGTGGTCGGTCATCACTAAAACTCTCATATCCTCCCCTATTCTAGCTGATATAATTCACTTGTCACTATCCTTACAATTTTGTTCGAAAATCCGAATCCAACCGGATAATAAAACCGCCTGAATAGCTCAGTTGGTAGAGCAGCTGTTTTGTAAACAGCAGGTCGTCAGTTCAAATCTGACTTCAGGCTCACTTCCCCCCCTTTCTCACCCCATCAACCAGCAACCATTACCCACTCAAACAAAAACCGCAAGATACGGTACCATCTACAACAAACACTCCGACTCTTTTATTAAACTATCTCCCTCCCTGTCAAAACAAGACAACTATCATTAACCAAAGTAACCGGAAACACTCCCCGGCAAATCCCACCGCCCGCCTTCAAACAACCTCTTGCTCGAAAATATACTTCAAGCGCATCTGTAGCAACACTTAACTTCTTGTCCCTAATAGCTGCACAAAAAAGACTCCACCCAGCTTCTGAAACAACACATCTTGCCATATATTTTTCACTAAACTGGCTAATTTTACCACTTACCCCCGTCTTTCACAACCCCACAAAATTCGCCTTTTTTATCGCCTCAAGAGCCAAATAGGCACACCTTTTTCTGGCCGGTGTCAACTTCACTCCCATCATCTTTTCCACCTCCTCACCCCTCATTTTCACCACCTCCTCAACTTTCATCCCAACAATTTTATCCATCAGCATGTCCACTGCCGCCATCGAAATGGCACACCCGCCCCCCATAAACTTCGCCTCAACCACCACCCCGTCGTCCACCTTCAAAAAAACCTCGACACTGTCTCCACACAAAAAGTTAGCCTTTTCCATTTTCACCCCGTCCCTAATAACCCCCCTGTTTTTTGGGTTTTTATACCTGTCTAAAATAACTTCCCTATAAAGCTCGTCCATTCTCATACCCCCCAAACAACTTTCTAACTTTCTCCAAACCCGCTATCAATTTATCGATATCTTCCAAAGTATTATATATTCCCAGGCTCACCCTCACCGTTGCTTCTGCCCTCAAAATTTCATGGAGAGGCATGGCGCAATGATGACCGCTTCGAACACATATTTTCTCGCGCGCCAATACTGTTGCCACATCATGGGGATGAACTCCCCTGAAATCAAAAGAAAAAATACCACTGGCTTTTTTCGGCCTAAATAACTTTATTTTTCCAAAATCACTCAACTTCTTTTGGACATAATCAGCCAAATTTCTTTCAGAGCTTTCGATATTGTCAAATCCGGTTTCAATCAAAAACTCCGCCGCCGCTCCAAAACCAATCGCTTCAGCTATCGGCGGCGTTCCGCCCTCAAATTTCTCCAATCCATCGGCCCATTCGCTTTTATCTAAAAATACCCTGCTAATCATTCCGCCTCCAAAATTTACCGGTTCAATTTCCATCTGCCTTTCTTTTTTCACCCACAAAGCTCCCACTCCGGTTGGCCCATACATTTTATGAGCCGAAAAAGCCAGAAAATCCACCCCCAGTTTAGCTACATCCACTTTCAAATGAGCCACCGCCTGAGCCGCGTCAACCAGCACCGCGGTTTCGGGATTAATCCGCTTTATTTTTTCAGCTATTTCAGTCACCGGGTTCACCGTCCCCACCACGTTGCTTACCATGGTCATCGCCACCAGTTTTGTATTTTTACCAACCTCCTTTTCCACCGAATCCAGGTCAATTGAATAGTCGGCGTTCATTTTCAAAAACTTCAACTTCGCTCCGGCCCTCTTCGCCAACTCCTGCCACGGCACCAAATTTGAATGATGCTCCATTGTGGTTATCACTATCTCATCACCCTTTTTTACCATTCTCTCCCCCCAGCCCCTGGCCACCAAATTAATCGATCCGGTAGTGCCACCCGTAAAAATCACCTCGTCTGCCTGCCCGCCGATAAGCCCGGCCACTTTCGCCCTTGCCCCTTCATATTCTAGAGTCGCCCTTTCCGCCAACTCGCAAATCCCCCGGTGAATATTGGCGCTATATTCATGGTAATACTCATCCATCGCCTTCAACACCACCCTTGGCTTTAAAGTAGTTGCCCCGCTGTCAAGATAAACAAGCTTTGGTTGATTATTAAAAATCGGAAACTGACCTTTTATGTTATTCATCAATAAACGCCTTAATAATCATTTTTTCAGCCGTCTTTCTAGAAAATCCCCGGCTCATCAAATAATATAATTGTTCCTCGTCAATTTTTCCAATAGCCGCCGCGTGCGACGCCTTCACCTCGTTACTTTCAATTTCCAAAGTCGGCACCACCACCGCCCTGGCTCCTTTCCCCACCAAAAGCACCGACTGTCGCAAAAAAGCCTCCACTGCCCCCACCCCTTTTGCAATTTTTATTAAACCTCCCAGCTCTAAACTCGCCCCCTCCATCACCACCGCCTTTATCAGCGTTTCACCCCTTGTTCTGGCGGCCTCGAAACTCATTTCGGTTACAATCTGCCAACTTTCACCTTTTGGCACCACCAATATTTTTTTCAAAAATTTTTCCTCACCCTCGGTTTTTAACCTGTCAAAAATTTTCTTTTTCATCCCACGCTACCCTCCATCTGCAAATTTATCAGCCTGTTAAGTTCAATACTGTATTCCATTGGCAACTCTTTTGAAATCGGCTCGATAAATCCGTTGACCACCATCGCCTCGGCCTCATGCTCCTCAAAACCCCGGCTCATCAGGTAAAACAATTGTTCCTCCGCCACCTTTGACACTGTTGCCTCATGCTCCACCACCGTATCAGGTTCAAACACTTTGTTGGTAGGGTAAGTATCACTCCGGCTTTCCCTGTCCAAAATTAAGGCATCGCAAACCACTTTACTCTTACTTCCTACCGCCCCGGGGGCCACCAAGACCAACCCCCGATAACTGGCCCTGCCTCCGCCAAAGCTGATCGACTTGGAAATCACCCGGCTGGTGGTATTTTTTGCCAAATGAATACACTTCCCCCCTGCATCTTGATGCTGACCCTTTCCGGCCACCGCCACCGACAAAATCTCGCCATGCGCTCCCTCACCAGCCAAGACCACGCTGGGATATTTCATCGTCAGCTTACTTCCCAAGTTTCCATCAACCCATTCCATCACTCCGTTTTTCTCCACCCTGGCCCTTTTAGTCACCAGGTTGTAAACATTCTTCGACCAGTTTTGGATAGTAGTATACCGGCACCTCGCCCCTTCCTCCACAAAAATCTCCACCACTGCCGCGTGCAGACTGTCAGTCGAGTATATTGGGGCAGTGCAATTGTGTGACACCACTCCCTCACACACATAAGTTTCATCCTCTTCAACTGATAGGTTATATACCTTTCCCTCAAACTCACTCCTTTTTATCTCCTTAACCGGAAAATATATATAATTATCATCGATTGTCACCGGCGAACCCGCCAATACGCCATTTCTGACATTATTCATCCCCAGCAAATCTGCAAATTTCACATTATTGGCTCTGGTCACCACCACAGCATACATGTCTCTCCTCGGGTGCTTTCTTTTTTGTCTGTTCAAATCAGCCAGAATTCCCAATCTTAGCAAAATATCCCGATAACCATAAGCTAAATTTTCAGATACCGAATTATACCTAAACATGTTCGCCTTCTTGTCATAACTACCATCACCCCTCCACATTCCCTTAACCAACTCCCTCACATTTTCATCACCTGACTTTAAAATCCAACTTGGAATCCGTTTATCATCAGTTGTCGACCCTACTTCGGCCGCCAGTAGTCTGGCATACTTCGTTGAACAAAGAACCAGTGTCTGCCCCCCCTGTCGCACCTTGTTTTCAATCACCTTTTTTCCAAAATATTTTTCTACCAAAAACTTGGTATCCTCCAAATATCCCACCTCGTCCTTATTGAAGGAAAAAGTAATATAGTGCTCGTTATCGATATGTCCCTCGGCCAAAAAATAACCAATTAACCTGAAAAAATCTGGTTCCAGTGGAATACATACACCCAACTCTGTTTTCCCCACCCGCACTTTTTTTCCAAAAAATCTTTCTTGTGCCTCATTTTTCTGTCCCAACGGAAACACCAAATAATCTTTCCTTTTAATATCTTTGGCAAAAATCCATTCCAACTTAAACTTATTATTTCTATCTCTGGTCCTAATTCTTCTTGATATCAACAGCGGATGATCAGATGTTACTTTTAGCTCCGCGCTTGAATCACCATAATATTTAATATTAATAACCTCCCCGTTATACTCTCTACCTATTACTTGGCGAACCACTCTCTCCCTTCCCAAATGTGTCACAACCTTGTCACCAGCTTCCATTTCTTCGATGTTTTTATGTCCGTGGTCAGTCTTAACTCTCGCCCCAGCCAAAAAGCACCCCTCCACATAGTGAACTTCGGCTCCTTTGTCAACAATTATCAATGTTCTTTCAAATTGCCCCATCTTGGCGCTATTAATTCTAAAATACGCCTGTAACGGCAAATCAACTTTTACCCCTTTTGGAACATAAATAAATGAGCCTCCCGACCACACGGCGCTGTTTAAGGCCGCAAATTTATTGTCACCCGCCGGCACCAGCTTCCCAAAATATTTCGAAACCAGCTGTTCGTGCTTTGCCAACGCCTCATCCATCCCCTCAAAAATTACTCCCTTTTTTTCCAAGCTTTTTTGCAAACTACCATACACCACCTCCGATTCATATTGGGCTTTCACCCCACCCAAATATTGTTTTTCTGCCTGGGGAATCCCCAGCCTGTCATACGTCTCTCTTATTTCCTTAGGAACACTGGCCCATTGTGTTTCTACCCCGCTGCTCGGCTTTAAATAGTAATAAATTTCATCAAAATTAATCTTTGAAAGATCCCCTCCCCACTCCGGCATCAGTTTTTCCAAAAACAGTTCATATGCCTTCAGCCGAAAGTTTCTCATCCATTCCGGCTCTTTTTTAATTTCCGATATCATCTCCACTGTTTTTTTTGTCAGCCCTTTTTCGGCCTTAAACACATACTTCTCCGGCACCGAAAAACCATATTTATACTTTCCTCTCCTGTAAGAAAGCTTGACGCTCTTCACCGGGGCGAATCTGGCCATTAAGTCTTCGAATTCTTATAACCTTTCTTGTCAACTTTCTTGATCAGCTCCACTCCGCCCCGGTCAACAATTTTCCCGCCATTCATTATTACCACCTTATCTGGCACTAAATATTCTAAAAATCTCAAATAATGGGTAATCACCAGCACCGCCATTTTTCTCTCTTTGGCCACCTTGGCCACCACTGCGGCCATTCTTTTAAGAGCATCAACGTCCAGGCCGGAATCAATTTCGTCCAGTATCACCAGCTTCGGGTTAAACACCAGCATCTGCAAAATTTCCATCTTTTTTTTCTCACCGCCTGAAAACCCGTCGTTGAGACTTCTTCCCAAAAGATCCGGTTTTAAACCCAAAAGCTCCGCCTGTCTTTTGATCCACTTTTGAAACTCACCCGCGTCAGCCCCGCTGCCATTCCTTTTTTTATATATCTGCCACAAAAAACTGATACTCTTCAGCCCCGGCACCGCCATCGGGTATTGCATTGCCAAAAATATCCCCGCCCCGGCTCTCTCGTCCGGGCTATCATCTTTAACATTTTTCCCATCAAAGGTGATCGAACCTTTGTCCGGCAACACCTTGTACCTTGGATAACCGGCAATGGTATAGGCTAAAGTCGACTTTCCGCTTCCATTTGGCCCCATTACCGCCACCACCTCACCTTTATCAATTTCCAGATTCACCCCCCTTAGAATAGTTTTTTCATCGACAGTTACCCACAAATTATTTATATTTAGCATACTACTACCATTTTAGTACGAGTCGACCCACTTTACAACCCTTACCCCACCACCCCTTGCAATCGTAGCTAACTCTTGACCTTGGAAACGATTTGGGCTGGTGTTTGGAGATTCAG
>CAZIHS010000013.1:0-19622 GCA_964538765.1 uncultured Gammaproteobacteria bacterium
GGAGAACTTCCTCCACCGGCTTACGCCGGTAGTTTCAAGTTAGGTCTTATGAAGTCCAAAAACAAATCGAGAAAATCGAAAAACCAAGAAATAAAGGACACGACTTTGCTTTTTCCGGTTTGGCAAAATGTGGTGAGTGCGGCGCCGCAATCACGGCGGAAACTCACACCAAGATTTATCCGAAAACCAGAGGCGCTGTTGAATACATCTATTATCGCTGTACTAAAAAGCTTAAACCCTGTAACCAAAAATATATTCCCGAACAAGGCCTTGAAGAACAATTAAGACAAATTATCCGTGATTGCGGCTTGCATGAAGCTTGGGAACCGTATTTTGAAAAATGGATTACTGAAGCCGAAGAAAAAGATAAGTTAGAAAGCAAAATTGAAACCAAACATCTCGAATCTGAAATCCAAGAAACCGAAGTCAAGCTCAATCGGTTACTTGATGGATATTTGGATCAAGTCATTGAACCGGAAATCTACAAACAAAAGAAGAATGAACTGTTTGAAGAAAAACTCAAATTTCAAGAGATAATATCCCAAGTTGAGAAAAACGGAACTGTTTGGCTCGAACCAGTCAGAGAATTTGTAAATTGCGCTCTACAAGCGCAAAAAATCGCGCGCGAAAAAAATAATTGCCATGATTTATCAATCATGGCAAAAAAAGTCGGCTCGAACTATTCTTTATTTAATCGGCGGCTCTCGGCGGACTTGAATTTTCCCTTTGCGGCGCTCGCATCGGGCGGCGGCGACGCGAGCGCCGCACCCAACGATTTCGCCATTTCCCAAATGGTGGACCCAAGGGGACTCGAACCCCTGACCTTCCCCATGCCATGGGGACGCGCTACCAACTACGCTATGGGCCCATTTTATCGTGCCATCGATTATATCCTGTCAACCATTCCCCTTCAATCTTCTCCTCCTAACCACCCTGCCCCGATCCTGCTATAATCAATTATCCCCCATAACAATTAACTATAACTATGACCAAAGTAACCACCTTCTTCCTGCTCCTACTGTCCGCCTTTTTTATTTCTTTTGCCCCGGCTTTAGCCACCGACCTCACCATCGACCTTAAACTAAAAGAACCGGCCACCGGCCTATTTTTTAACAATCTCACCAGCCTCAGCCAGTTTAAACCCGACCACAAGCTCCAAATAAAAATCGATGTCGTCAACACCTCTGGCTCCGAGCTTAAAAACATCATGGTCTACCCCCGCTTTCCCTCAACCATCAAGCCATCCGATCAGGCCATCTACACCATCTCTTCTCTTGGTAAATATGGACAAAACACCAAAGAGTTAACCCTCGAAATTGAAGCCGCTTCCAAAATCCCCATTTCCCAAAACCGTTCAGAGCTGATTTTTTCAGCCAAGGTAAATTCAAAAGAAATTTCCGATCTTGCCACCTTTTACACCAGTGGCGGTAACCTTTCCCCAACCCTCACTCCCACCCCAACCTCCAGGTTGACTCCTTCCCCCACCGCCAAATACACTCCCACCCCCACCAAACCCCAATTACCCTCAACCGGCCCATCTTTACCCCTGTTTCCCCTGTTAAGTGTCATCACCCTTGTCTCTTCTGGCCTGCTCCTTCGCCAAATAGGCAGAAATTGAAACAAATTTTTGACTCTATAAGCACGCCCCTGGCCACCTAAAACCTCTTTGGGCGTTTAAATCTACCCCCGGCACCCCCATCCAAGCTCCCCATCCTGCTTTCTAACACATAGATATTATAGGCATTAACCTAAGCGCCCCTCAATTACATGCCTATAAAACACACGTATCCCGCGTAAACCCAGCACCACCCAAAGATACATAGCCTATAACTTGACAAATCACTTTATTTATATATAATACAGGACAGTACCTTTAAAGATCTTTTAAACTTTGAAGCCAGAAGAGAATAAGGAGTTGGGTGGCTCCTCGTCATTTTCCAACCCCTTATCTCTTTTGGCTTTAAGCCAAAAACAATGACTTTAATAACCGCTAAAACCGTCTGCTACCAAAAAACTAGCCGATCTTTTGGCGGTTATTTTTTATCCGCCTAACTTGCCCGGTTGGTGCCGATTTATCGGCATGATAACCGGGGCTCTTTGACAATTCATACCAACAAAGCTATAATAAGATCAAGCTTTGTGAAAGGTTTAACCTTGAATCACCTCAACCCCAAAGGCCAAGGTGGAGACACAAGGCTTTTTCGTATTTACTTTCTGTAAATTACCGATAAAAGCACCTTCTTCCCACTCTTCCCTCTCGCAGACACAACTACTCTAATTTTCTTTCCCTCAATGTAGGCATCAAACCCGTAATAGTAAAGATTTCCTACTTTTCTGTAATCCTGATAATAAGTTGATGTTTCAAGTATTTGGCGCGCCCAAGGTAAACATTTCAACCGCATCATTACGTCTTTTGTTTTATGCCTCTTGTGGTGAACCAAGTGGTTCCAACCCAATCGGGTAACAAATACCTTTTCTCCAAAAGCAGGACGAATATTTTCTTTGCCCCGCCATTGGTTAAAATAATAATCTTTGGCTTTTGCTAACACCGACATATTTGAAGTCATAAATTACTATACCAATTCCCAGAGACTAGCGATTATAAAAATAATCTCTGTTCTCTGGCGAAAGCCGGAAAAAAGTACCCAGGTTTAATTTAAGCATCGCGCTTATCTTTAGGCCAAAGTACTGCTCTTTTACAGTTTGCTTGCTTAGTCGCCGAAGCCCCGAAGGGGGCGAAGGAGACCTTGACCGCCAGTGTTTATACACTTTCGGTTTTAGTCAACTTTCTTTTTAGGCGACTCGTATTCGTCTGGCACCTAGTTTTTGTGTCATTCGTTTACGTTTTTCTCTCTTAAATTAGTTGGTAAGGGCAAGGGCATCGTTTTGGGATCTTCTTTCTCTCTAAATGTTGCTTTGGGGTATCGAGCGGACAAACATTTTGTCCTCTGGCTACCCCCAAAGCAAAAAAGGAGAAAGATCATGAGAACAAGGACGACTTACGTACTGATTTGTGTAGCTCTGGCTTTAGTGACGTTGTTCGCTTGCGTCCTTCTATTGCCAGCAGCGCTCGTACAATGGCGCCAAATCGTCGCCCCCCAACCACCGGCTTCCACCACCCCCGCAGTCGCCGTCGCCACGCCAAATGAAGTTGTCGTCCCCGAGCCAACCAACGCGCCCGAACCGGAGGCCACAAAGGCTCCCGAGCCAACGGCCGCACCCGCCACCGACGAAATCACCTGCGAACACAAGAACGCTGGTGAGTTCGACCTGGAGCCAGGCTACAGCATCAACGGCGGCCACGTCTACGTCAACGGTCAGGAGTACTTGTACGTCGATGGCAAGGTTGTTGTGGTCACCAACCACTCCAATCAGGCCGTCAAGGTCAACTCCACCGATGGCGTCGGACTCTGCAACTCGGCTGAGTTCCGCGGGCAAGTCATCGTCCGCTTCGCGGAAGGCTGTGGCCCGTCGGGTTGCAAAGCGGTGAAGCACGTGGACATCACGAAGCAGGGCACCACCGTCACTGTGTACGAAAAGGCAAAATATTGCCCCGAACACAAAGACGAGGTGTACTGCAAGTAGCCCATGGGCTCGCTCCCCAATACGAGACAGAGTGGCCACAAGCCATTCTGTCTCGGCCAGTGGGGCAACCCCCGCACCAACGACACACAACAAAAGAGAGAAGAAGCAAGCAAACGAAGATAGTCCTATTGATGGACCTGACGAGTCCCGCCACCGCGGGACGAAATCTTCAAAAAACTATTTTGCCACCAGGTACAGCTTCTTATCTCCATAAATCGTATAGGTCTTAACCACTCTAAATCGCCAAATATTGGCAAGAATCCAATTACGCGCCTGCCTATAAGCCACCACGTTAATTCCATAAAATGGCGCCGGTTCATAGGTGCTATCTGGCACCAAAACTGCATCAAATTCCCCCACCAGCTTCTCAATTTCGCCCTCGCTTCCAAACCTCTCTCTGGCCCCCACCGAACCCGGTTCAAAACCGTTTGACCCAAATATTTCCTTGTACATTCCCAAATTGTTGTCATTAACTTCCTCCCGGTTAATCAGTACCAAAGTTCTAATTTTGTGACCTTCGGCTACCGCCAACTTCCCCAAATCTTCAATTATCAGTTTTTGCGGCCAAATCTGACTTTTAGGGCTCCTCACTGGGTAATCATCAATTCCCACCCACTCCACATCTCCCGCTAAAAATGTCGGTGTGGACACCACCCATGGTTTAATAATCGGAAAACCAAATGAGTTGTTAATAAACATCCACCCCATCCACACCCCCAAAAACCCGGCCACCCACTTCCCT
Organism: uncultured Gammaproteobacteria bacterium; assembly: GCA_964538765.1. GTDB lineage: Bacteria > Patescibacteriota > Microgenomatia > UBA12405 > UBA12405 > CAZIHS01. The sequence goes on from CAZIHS010000013.1 coordinate 4,328, forward strand.
ACCCTCTTAAGCTCAAAAAGAGCCACTACAAAGGTTAAGGCCACCACCGGCAATATCGGCATTGTAAACCTAAAATCCTTATTTTTAACAATTGTAAATATTACATAGTTGGCCACCCCAAAAAATAATAAAAATGAAATTTTCCTAAACCTAACCTTGTTTACAGCCAACAAACTTACCACCCATATAATTGTTGGCACTGGAGACAATTGGTGTAACAACATCAACCTAAAATAATGAACCCATGTTCGCCAATCACCCAGATTCATTGGGTCTGTCAACTTTTCCCCGGTACCAGCTAGTCCGGTTAAATAGCTGTAAATATTTTGCCAATTAACCACCCACCAGCTTCCCACAATCACTAAATACACCACACCATATACCATCAAATTTCTCAACACTCTTAATTCGTCCGTCTTAAACCAATGGTAAATCGCCCAAATCACCATTGGTAGAAAGTAAATAAATCCATTTATTTTTGTCGAAGATGCCGCCACCAAACACAGCCACCAACCAAGCCCCAACTTAAAATCAAATAAATATTTTGATTTCACCAACCAATACAGTCCCCACACTAGCCACACAATTAGTGGTAAATCCAACAACATATTTCGCGATATATCATAAACTACCGGTATAAACGAAAACAAAACTGCAGTTGCTAATGCCAGCTTCTCATCTTTGTAAATCTCGACAACCAACCAATACAATCCCGCCAATAGGCCAATCAGAAAAATACTGTTTAATAAAGTTATTTGAGCCACTCCTGTCCCAAAAACCAGTGACCACACTCCTCCAATTAAATATATCAGAGGAGGATAGCCACCAAATGCCCGCACCAAATCAACAAAATTACCCCAAAAATGGCCCGTCAACCACTGGTTAGCCAAAATCACACTTCGGATATGTGCCGCCTGGTCCCACGCTGGTGGGGTTTTGTCCCACGTGAGCCATATTATATTGGCCACTACATGAAACAGGCACAAGCTACCTAACCAAAAAACTGGTCTCTTTATTAGTTTCATGTTAAAATAAACCAACTAGAAACTTGGGACAAATCCCAGTGGGAAAGTTCCGCTTCGCGGAAATACCAAGTTTTCTGCCCCGCAACAGCGGGGTTTTTGTTATTGAAGTAGTATTTCAATTTTTCTCTTTAACCTCAAATAATATTTGTCAAATTTTTCTTCATTTTTCTGATCAAAATAGCTTCTGGTTAAACCGGCAACCATATCCGCCAAACGAATAATCGGCTCCGACTCTTGCCGTACTGTTTTTAACTTGCGCACCGTTATCCCTTTTGATCTCAACACATTTTTCAGCACTCTCTCGTACCATTTTGGTTTTTGGCCATCAATATAAAACCTGTCGATATTCCTTTCTACCAACATATGAGGGACTAGTCGGTTCATTTCTTTTTCCGGGCTAACCGGATTCATAACCACCGCTACTTTAACCGAATAATCAAATAGAAGTGCCCCATCAAGAAACTTTTCTTTAACCTTCCACACTGTTTCCGCCCAATGAAAATACTTAATGTTTAACATCTTTTCCAACGAGATTATTTCGTTTTCCAACCTTGTTACATTTTTCGTCTCCACGTAAACCAACACAAATGTCGAGTTATCTGTCTTTTTATGAATCCCTGATTCGTCAAAATATACACTTATTGCCATTCATTGATGTTAACAAAATACTTGGCCCCATTTTTAAGCTAAACTATTTATGTGTTCAAAAGGTTGTTTTATTTACACTGGTTCTACCCTTTAATTCTAATTACTCTCACCCTTTTTATAGCCTTTAAAAACTACACCCCCGGCACTTTTTTAACCGGTTGGGACACGCTTCATCCCGAGTTTAATTTTCCCCTCAATTTCCAACGGTTAATTTTCGGCGTCTGGCGCGCCGATCAAGGGCTTGGCGCCGTTTCCGGCCATTCCGCCATGGCCGATCTTCCCCGCGTTTTTATTCTCTGGTTGTTCCACTACATTCTCCCCCTCTCTGCCCTCCGCTATTCCTACGTTTTTTTGTGTTTAATCATCGGCCCGCTTTCCTTTTTTTATTTAATCCGTCAACTTCTTCCCCGGCACCCCGGCATAGCCCTTATTTCATCTTTAGCCTACCTTTTAAACTTTGGCACCCTTCAACAATTTTATGTTCCCTTCGAAATGTTTCCCACCCAATGGGCTCTACTTCCCCTAATTATTCTTCTTACCATTCGTTGCCTTCAACACCCCTCCAAAAAACATTTCACCATCTTCTTTTTAGTCAATCTTCTGGCCACTCCTCAGGCATATGCAGCCCACCTTTGGTATCCATTTTTTGGACTTTTGGCAATCTTCTTTATCCTCTGGTCCAAAACCAATCGGCGCCCCTTCAAACTTCCTCTTACTTTAATCCTGCTAACTCTTGCCGCCAACAGTTTTTGGCTCCTACCCAACCTTTATTATGTCGCCGCCAACTCGCAAATCCCCCAGCAAAACAAAAGTAATCGCCTAAATTCACAGCACTTTTTAGAGCGTAACCGGGAAACCGGAACTCTTACCGATACTTCCCTAATTAAGGGGTTTTATTTCAATTGGGACTCTTTCGATTTTGTCCATTTTAAGCCAAATAAGCTTATGCCGGTTTGGAGAGAGCACAGTTCTCTTTTCGATATCAAAATAATTGGTAACCTTATATTTTTGGCCTCGACTATAGGCTTAATCTCCGTAATTATTAGCCATCATCCATTATTTTTCCCGCTTGTACCATTTTTTCTTATCCCCTTTGCTCTTCTGGCAAACAACATGCCGCTGTTCCGCAATTTGTTCGACTGGTTTCTAACTCTACCTCTCCTATCCGAAATCTTTCGCTTTATTTTTACCAAAATGTCAATTCTTTTTACCTTTGGCCTTAATCTATTTTTTGCCTATTTTCTCTATTTAATTTTTATTATCAAGTCCTCACCTTTCTTCAAAAAGAAACTAGGCCTCCTCGTCGTTTTTTCTCTGTTAATTTATTGCTATCCCTATTTTCAAGGTCAACTCATTTCACCACAAGTCAAGCTAAACATTCCCAAAGACTATTTTTCTCTTTTCAAAGCGGCCGCTAATCTTCCCCAAGGCCGAGCTCTCACCCTACCCCTCCACCAACCCAGCGGCTGGCAATATTATTCTTGGAACTATCAAGGTTCCGGCTTCATTTGGTTTGGTCTGCCCTTTGGCACACTCGACCGCGACTCTGACCGCTGGGCCCAAACCAACGAAGAGGCCTACCGCGAATTTAACTACTCACTCTACAGCGGAAACCTGCCCCAATTCCTCCTAAACCTCCAAAAATATCAAATTAATTATCTGGTTTGGGATACAACAAACATCTCCACTGCCCCTAAAAATCAGTCTCAAATTACTCTGGTCTCAGAAACCAATCTACTTCTCCAAAACCTTGTCAACCAAAACCAAATCAAACTTGTGTCAAGTATCGGTTCCCTCTCCCTTTATGAAATTAATCAGCCAAACATTCTGGTTGCCACCCAAAACCTTTTTAACAATGTCTTGCCGATATATACAAGAAATTACCTGGATTCAGCCTTTACCGGCACCAACTATTTGTCTCAAAACATTTCCCCTGCTTCTTACTATCCTTTTCGAAACCTTCTGTCACCCACCGACCGTATTAATTTAAACCAATTTCGGCTTGTTCAAGCAAACGCCAGTTGGTATCTCACCGATTTAACCTCAAAAGCGTCAGTAGAACTAACACCCTTTCAGCAATACAAAACTTCAGACATTAAAAATTTAGTCACCAACCCCTTTCTAAAATCAACCCAAGATTACATCTCCTTTTTCTCGTTTAACTCTACCAACGGCATCCAGATAAATTTGCCTCAAATGGAACATTCAACTGCCTACATCATTGGATTTAAATCAAAATATATCAAGGGCATTCCCCTTCGTTTTTGCCTATTCAACTATTATTCAAATCTTTGCAGCTTCGAGGATGAGTTGTCTAAAAACAGTGAATTTCGGTGGGACTATTTCTTCATCCCTCCTATGGATTCGTTTTCAGGATATGACCTTCGGTTAAATTCTATCTCCTACAATTTCCGCCCAAACGATTCTCAAGTTTCCGATATCAACATGTTCAGTGTCGACTTCAGCCAAATAAACACGCCATCGCTTTATTCCCAAACCCGAGTTACTCCAACCAATGCCGCAAATTATCAGGTCATTTGGCCAAACAACAGTCTAGTAAAGATCAACCAACTCACCCCCTCCTCCCATCTCCTCTTTTTCCAATCCTATTCTCCCGGCTGGCTGGCATTTTATTTTGACAACCTCAAACCGGTATTTTTAAAAGATCATGTCCTGGTCAACAACTGGGCCAACGGCTGGTCTATCCCCCCGTCCTCACCCCCCATCTACATCCTCTTCTGGCCCCAACTATTAGAATTTGCCGGCTTTGCCATAATTTCGATTACCGTTGTCCTCATCCTCATTCTACATCCGTTTGCCAAATCAACCTAGTTCCACCCGCATCATTCCTCCCCCAACGCAAATCTACCACACAATTCCTCCACCTCTCTCTTCACCCCCTCCCCATTGCCCAAAATCACCCTGCCTATCAATTCACCAATTTTCTCCATCTCTTTTTCCTTCATCCCCCTGGCCGTCACTGCCGGCGTCCCCAATCTAATTCCCGACGGCCGAAACGGGCCGGCCGGGTCATGCGGCACACTGTTGGCATTAACCACTATTCCCGCTTCCTCAAGCAAAACCGCCACCTCTTTTCCTTTTTCCAATCCAACCTCAACCACCATTAAGTGATTCTCGGTTCCAAAAACTTTCAACCCCAACGCTTTCAGTTTTTCTGAAAGCACCTTGGCATTAACCACCACCTGTTTGGCATAATTTTTAAATTCAATTGTCATCGCCTTTTCCAAAGCAATGGCAATTCCGGCAATTGTTTCCATGTGGGGCCCGCCCTGAATTCCCGGAAAAACCGCCCGGTTGATTACCTTTTCCAGGTCTTTATTTTTCTCCATCCCTTTCTTGGTAATCCCAATTATTGCCCCCCTCGGTCCCCTTAAACTTTTATGAGTTGTCAATGTCACCAAGTGAGCAAACGGCACCGGACTACTATGCACCCCTCCGGCCACCAACCCGGCAATATGTGAAATATCAGCCACCAGCCAAGCTCCCACCTCGTCAGCAATCTGGCCAAACTTCTCAAAATCAAACATAAACGGATAGGCTGTAGTACCCACAAAAATCAACTTAGGCCTTTCTTTTTTAACCAACTCTCTAAGCTTTTCTTCATTTATTCGTCCATCTTCTTCCACATCATAAGGTATGCTTTCAAAATATTTACCCGAAAAAGTTACCTTGGGATGGCCATGAGTCAAATGTCCCCCGGCCGACAACTTCAAGCCACAAATTTTGTCACCCCTTTCCAACAGCCCAAACAACACCGCTCCATTAGCCGGGCTACCCGAGTAAGGCTGAACATTCACTGCCTCAAAGCTAAAAAGCTTTTTTGCCCTTTCCTGGGCCAATATCTCTATTTCGTCAACAATTTTTGTTCCCTGATAATATCTTGCCCCGGGATACCCCTCGGCATATTTATGCATCAGCACCGATCCCACCGCCCGCCTCACTTCAGGATAGGTATAGTTTTCAGAAGGGATCATCATCAGCGTTTCCCGTTGCCTTTTCTCCTCTTCTTTAATTAAGTCAAAAACAACATCATCCATCTGCCAATTCTATCACCCTAAACCCACTCTAATAAATCCTAATAAACCTCAGCATGACCACCCTCACCGTTCCCCCAAAAAGCCCTCACTCCGTTTATTCTTGGTTGAAACAAACGATCTACTGAACAACCACCCGAGTATTCGCAGCCAACGCAAGTGCCAGCCCGAGAGGAAGCTACCCGAGCTACCTACATCGAGTTAAGATTCCCCTCGCCAGTGACAAAAGGACAAACCTTCGGTGCATCACCCCTAAGTATCACACCTGCATTGTACTACTTTGCCGCCTTATTGCAAACATCCCCACAACCTCCCTACTTATCAAACAAATTTAGCTTTCCACTTTGCCCCAAATCACCACTTGGTCTCTCCCAACCTGGGCCGTTCTTCTATCCACACTCTCTACAAAACGTCCTCTCATGTTCAAATCCACGACACCAACCAACCGGCCTTGGTTCTTCCCCTAAAAAAGGCTTATAACAAGCAGGTTTCTCCCCTATTCCTATAGTCACCGTCCCTCCAATTTATCAAAATTCAAATACATCTTACTGGCCGTTGGGCCCTTTTGGCCATGATACTTGCTCCCCAACCTCTTATCCCCATAAGCCACCCCCACCTTTTGCGTCATTCTGATAAACAATATTTGAGCAATTTTCATCTCTTTATATATTCTTATCGGCATTTTAGACAAATTAGTGATATCAAAAGTCAGCTGACCCTTGTATCCCGGGTCAATAAACCCGGCCGTGGCGTGCACAATCAACCCGATTCTTCCAAGTGAACTTTTCCCTTCCAAAATACCCGCCAAATCTGTTGGGATCTCAAACCTTTCCACCGTCGAGCCCAAAATAAATTCCCCCGGATGAAGCACAAAACCCTTGCTCCCGATTTTTACTTTTCTGGTAACATCCATCATTTTTCTCACATCTATCTCCGCCGCTTCGTAGTTATCAAACACCCTCACCTCCCCCAAAAGATGCAAGTCATAGCTTGAAGGCTGAACACAACCCTCATCAAACGGATCGATCACCAACCCGCCGCCTTTTGCCGCTTTCTTAAGATCGCTATCAGCCAAAATCATGTCATTATTAATATCATAACCATCGAAAAATACCAAACCCCTAGCCCGCCTTCCTCTTCTTCTCCGCCATTTCTTCTTTCACCTGCCTAATCATTTCCGTGTATACCTTTATTTGCGTTTCTAAATACTCATCACCATACCGGCTTCCGCCCCTGGTTGCTGCCCAATCTTTTATCAGCTGATCAAGCTTTATCTGATACCCAGCCAGCTCATTTTCAAACCCAGCCTTCCCACCCCAGTACAACTTAAAAAAATTATCCATCAGTCTCTCAGCCGCCAAAAGCGGCCGACCCCAATCAACCTCAAGCTTCACCCCAATTTTCTTTTGGCAACTTTCCACAAAATATTTGGCCATCTCCACCTTCCCACTACCCGCCATTTCCGCCGCCCGAAAAAGATCAGCCAAACCATCGTCATACTTACTCTTTGGATCCAGTTTCATAGAAAAAAAATCGGCTCAAAAGTTCAATAAATTCTTGTTTTATTTTTGAGTCATAAATGTCCATTCCTGGATTACCAAGCTCTGGTCTAATATTCCACACCGCCACTGTTTCCACCTCCCTATCTTTAAAATTTACCCACCCTCCCCAAATATCTTTCTCAACACTACCCCCTTCTTTCAACATCGGCACCGCATCGGCATGCAGTTCCGGCCCAACCACCACCACCCCCCTTAAAACATCAGCCGTCACCTTAACATATCCCCCCCACTCTTTGCAAACCTCCTCCAATTCGTCTCGTCTAAGCTGTCTACTAAAAAATCGCACTCCCTATTCTAACTCAAACACCACTCCAAGGCTTTTGGAAACAGTCTCGCTTCCCGGCTCCACCGGCGCGCCTCCTCCTCCCAATCCCACTCCCTCCATTTTTGTCCCCGAATAACCATATATCAACCCGCCGTTTTCGCTAACACTTATCACTTTACCCAGCTTCCTTCCCGACGCCCTGGCCACAATTTCTGCTTTATCAACCGCATCTTTCATCGCCCCATCAAAAAGGGTTTTTTCAATTTGGGAAACATCATCAAATTGAAAACTTGGGCCATAAACATTATTTGCCCCGCTTGCGGCCAGCAAATCAGCCAGCTTTGAAGCCTGCTCCACCTCCCTCAATTTTATTTCCACCGAGTTGTTAACCGTCCATTGCCCCGGCCTCATTTTCTGCTTACCATCCTCCCAATAATTCTCCTGTTGCTGGTAAATACTCAAACTTTGAGTTTTAATATCTTCGGCTTTTATTCCAAATTTCTTCACTGCCTCAATCAACTCTGACACCTTGGTATTCACCTCTTTAACTGCCTCGTCTTTTTTGTCTTTTGTAGCGCTCACCCCGGCGCTGTATTGGGCAATCTGGGTTTTATTTTGGCTTTTGGCCCTGCCCGTCACCGACACTGTTTCCACCGGCACCATCGACATCCGGCCCCAATTTACCCTGGAAAAAGGTGATTTAAATATCGTTATCACCACCAGCAACCCCAAACCCACCGCCCACCACCAACCGCAGCACCCTCCGCCCCTTTCTCCGCTACCACAATTTCCACAACTTATTGTTTGTTCTTCTTTCATACTATTAATATAGTAAAAACCCAACCGAAAGACAACAAACAACCACTTATTTTTTTGTCGGCGAATAGTTTAGAGCTTTTCCAAGAAATCCAAAAATTCTGTACAATCTAGCATCCTGCTTGGCTTTATTAACATCCGCCACCACCCCTCGTCCACTGTCTTCGGGCATAGATATCACAGCGTCTAAACCATATCTTAACCTATCAATTTCAGCGCCACAACTAAAACTTTCATCTCCGATACTTTCACTATATAGAACCAACGATTTATCAAGACCCTTAGCCAATTTTCTGGCATAGGCAATCTCCTGGTCAAGCATTCCCGTATAAAAGTCTACGTCCAAAAAATAAAAATAGTCCCGGTCTCTCCAAGGACTTTTGGAAAAGTTCACAAAATCTTTTGCCTCATCTATCCACACCTTTTCTAATTCAATCGGTAATTTGAAAAACATAGCTCTCAACAATTGACTTCGTAGAATAAGCTCAAGCTCAGCGACTTGTGCATCAATACTAACTCTCTCGCCCTGGGGCCTAGTCAAATTTGACCTTCCAATTAAATCACCAACCAACTCTAGCCTACTTTCTGTACTTCCATCCACCAAAACACCTAAAGCGTTTGACAGTAACACGGCGCACCCATCTACACCAAAAGATGCATCAAAAGAATTCGGGCCACCATTTTCATCACCGGCACCATTTCCTTCTTGTGATATCCCGGCCGCCAAGGCCAGATTGTATATTGCCTTTACCACTAAAGGGCTATGCCGCTCTTCAATAGACAAGGCGATTTCTTCACTTATTTGACTAGGTGGGCCAAATGGATTATGAAGCTTTTTTTCTGGGTTATTAAATTTCATACATTTATTTAACTATTAATGACTGTTTCCATCTTTTCTCTTAAAAGCAAAGCTGGAACAAGCCCGCTCAAAGCAGACCGTGCCTTATCCCGTGCCTTATCGACTTTTAATTGCTGATCATAGCGATATATTTCATCCATAACCCTAAGCCTACTTTCTTCATAATCTAAAAGCGCCTGTGCCGCTTTTGCGGCATACGCCGCTTCCGAAAAATCTGCTATCGCAAGTCTGTCTATATCGGCCAAGGGCATCCTAAATAAATACTCTTCAAAAGAAACACCACCTCCCTTAAGATTAAATTGATCTAAAAATATGTTACTTCCAGAAACGTACACTTTCTCACCCTGTCTACAATTTTCTATGGTATCCGCCAAGAACCTTACCTCTCTGTCTGCAGTCGCCTCATCAATCGCAACTAGATTATCTAAAATATATTTCCTTAGTATTTCTTTAACCGAGTCAGTAAGCGGTTCATACTGCTTAACAGCATTTTTCTGTCTTTCTGCCTCACGATACCTCTCAAGCTCTTCTCTCAAATCTTCGATTTCTTTAGTGTCTCCACCCAATTCCCCTCGTGTCGACGCCGCCACCGACTCCCAAACCGTAAGCTCGTTCACTATTTCATTAACTCTATCCGAAGACAAAATAGTTCCCAAAACCTCAACAACCCCTGCCACCCCTCTAAATCCTTGTCCAGTGTTTCTATCTCCGGCCGACATTACCACCTTTTCTAGAGAATCAATCAACAATCGGCTATCTTCCGGGCTCGCCCCGGCCGCCACTGCCTCCTCCACAATAATCGCCGCCTTTGCTAAACCAACCGCCAACTGCATTTCCTGAAGCCAATCAACAAAACCTTTTTGACCACTTGTTGCCGGAAAACCGGCTTCAAATGGCGCCATGGTTGACAAGACCAATTTGGTGTCATATCTACCACCTTTTCCAGGACCTTGCCTAAAAACTTCCCATGCTCGGATCGGAACTAAAAGTTCTGCGTTTAACATATTATTGATTATTAAATATTTTAAGTTTTCCAATCATATCCTATATAATATTTCTCTTCTTGACCTTAAAGACCTCCATCCTGACCAAAAATTCTCTTTCTACAACCTAAACTCTTAGGTAAAACCCGACCCCCTTGGCCGTCACTATCTTCTTATTTTCACCAATATCACCAATCTTCCTTCTCAATTTCGACACCAGCTGGTCGATAGCCCAATCTGAATATTTCTCCTCAACCTCGTCTGCCCACAACATTTTAGCCACCCTGTCTCTATCGACCGTTTGACCCTTGTTATCCCATAACAACTTCAACAATTGATATTCCTGATAACTCAACTTCTCCTGGCTATCCGCCCCTCCCACCCACAAAACCCCCTCTTTTTCCTCTATAACCACCTCTTGACCTGCCAGCATCTCTCTAATCCAAGCCGTCCACAAAGGAGAAAAAAATGTCCAGCCGCCCCCCTGCCGGGCCACCAACCCGGTTTTTTCCAAATATTCACCCACCTCTTTAATCTTTTCCTTTCTATAAATCGACATCAACTGCCCCCGGCTTCCAAAAGAACAGCTATCCCACAATGTCGACAATCCAAACCTTATCACTTCGTCGTTAAGTGCCGATTTCTCGTTGGCCAATTTTTCCGGCACCTCCAAAAACCTGTTCATCAACACATAATAACCTCCACTTAGTCTTTCAAACTCTGGCTTAAGGTCTCCGGCCAACATCCTGTTTTGGATTTTCTTTTCGGCTTCAAGATACTTTTTAACCGCCGCCGGGCTTCTAAGTCCAATCCAGCTTTCATTAGTTAGGTAATAACCATAAAATTCACCCAAAAGTTCCCTCAACCCTTCAACCTCCTCCCAACCCTGGCCAAATATCAATTTCACTCTCAATGGCCATTTATAATACAGACCAACTAGCTCTCTAAATATTTTCATTCTTCTTTCGTTGGCAACCGAATCCAACGAGTTGATCACCAAAAGCAAGTTTCTGCCATCTTGCCCACTAAACCTATCTACTATCTCCGTCACTTCTTCTTTCTCGGCCGGAACATCCACCACCTTTATCAAATACCTTTCCGATAGTTTTGTATAAAACTCATCACCCCCACCAATCGGCCCGGTCACAATTCTTTTTACAATTGCGCTTCGCCCGCAATAGGGCAACGATTTAACAAACCAGCAATTTGCTTTCCGGCTCAAAATCGGCTCTAAAATCTCCTCTCTTATTTTTCTTAGCTCCTCCCCTGGCAAAATGTCCAATAAAACATCGGCATTACTCATGCCTCATTATAATCTAACGCCTCCGCCACCGAGTCAAGAACCTCGGAAACTTTCTTGTTGATTCCAATTTGACTATCCAAACCTCTAAAAGAAACTCTATCAAGGCGGCCCATTCCCGCGATTTTAGAAACTTCAATTTTTCGCTCGCCCACCCATCTTTGCCCTATCTCCTCTGCCACCCTCGCCCACCCATCGCCCTCCAAGCCTGCCCCCAACCCCATCAAAGCAAGAAACGCGCCAACATCACCCCCAAACCTGCCATTCAAAAAAGCCCCGTTCAGCAGTCTTCCCATATTCAAATATTTTTCGTCCACATTCTCGTTCTCATACATGCTCTGTAAAATCGGCGAAATTAATCCCAACATCCCGCCCCTAACCATTATCATTCCAATCCCCCTCCAATCACCCTTTACAAGTGCTTTTGCTATCCGCCTATCCATCGCTGTTGCCATAGTTTTAAATCCGTCGTCTCCCACATCCAAATGGCCAAGCACACGGTTCTCTTGCAAAACATACTCAAGCGCCCTCGGGCTTAAATGCTGACTCCCCGGTTTACCCCCCTCCATGGTCACTACCACTCCGTTCCAAAAACCCACCTCCATCAAAGTCATTCGAGCCAAACGTTCTTCACCCAAACCAGCAAGCACTGATGCGACAGCAAATGTTGATAAAGTTTCCGAATTAATATCCATCGACACCCCCTGGTTATCTTTAATAATCATCACCTCGTTTCCGTTAACCGTCACATAGGGCCAACTGGTAAACTTGGCCTCTATCACCCTGGCCCCATCTCCTGCCATTTCCATCCCCAGTTTATTTCTAATTTCATCCACATGCTCCACGCTTTTATCTAAGTCCTGCACCGACCCCACCACCACCCCATCAACCTTTATATCAACTCTCATAAACTCCTTCGACCCCACCACCACCTCCACCACCCTCCCTCCAAATTCACCAAACTTATCTCTCAACCTATCAGCCAAAACCTCAACTCCTAAATTCGAAACCCCGGATACCAAAACATCAACATCTCCCACCAAATCAGTATCAAATTCCCAGTCCTCTTTAGAGGCTACCCCGTTTGCCAGCGCCAAAGCCGTGCCACCATAAATCATTACCTCACCCACCCTATTTTCTCTCTGCAGATCACCAATCACGTCAAACATCAACCCGGCCACCGGATTTCTTAAAAAATTTTTCCACCTCGAACTTTGCTCAAAATTTAAAGGCAACCTTTCCGGAATTTTTACCTCCCTCCGCTCATCACCACTCATTTCTCCATTCTACCCGATAACCAATCACATCCCAACTCCCCCCGCCTCACCGCTCCATGCCACCACGGTTGCCTTAGGGGTCACAATCAGAAAAAAATAATTATCTTCTCTGCCAGCCCAACCTCGGCTTGCCTCATCATAATAGCGCCTCACTTCTTCGTCGGCACCAGGGTGTCCAAACCCTTGAAAATGGTTAAATTCGTGGAGCAGCACCGAGACCGTATCATCACCTCTTAGGGGATACTCCCGGTTTGACGGATCCCAGCCATAATCACTCCCTGAATGTCGGGAATCCTCTTTCTCCAGTGGAGGATATGCTCTCGCCGCCACCACCACATAACTTCGTCGCACTCCGTCTGGCTCATCCGATTGATGAAAAGTACCAGACACAGGTTGCTTATCTTTTCCACTATGCTCAATAGCAAATTCGCCCTGCAAATATTGCTGTAAACCAGGCATTTCTTTTGCCTGTTCTGGCGACAAACAATCGGGGGTAACCGCTCTTTTATCAACCAGCACAAAATGCAACTCTGCCCTTGGTCCACCCGCCATTTCCTCCACTTTTTGTTGCCTCAGCCTTTCCATTGCCCCATTACCCAACATAGCCCGCCTTAAAAAAAGCTTCATGTAATCCACTCCCCCTATGTCATGTACAAAAACGTTATAATCTCGGGCCAGCACTTCTTTTGAAATCACCATCGAATCAGCCGACACCTCGCTTGCCACCCTTTCTGCCGCCATCGCCGAAAAATGACTCTTAAGAGTCACCACCCCACCCGCCACCGTTATCGCAGCCGCCAACCCCATAACTGCCAATTTATACCTAATATCATCTATTCGCCCCCTCTCTTTACCATACCGTGCACCAACACTACTTGGCCGATATACTGCACCCCGATACCCTCTCCTCTCAACCCTTGCCCGATCAACTCCCATAGTACTTTAGGAAAAAGTTAATATCAAAATTTTGTTTATATTCCTCAATCCATTCCGCCTCTTTTTTGGCCACAAATGGAAATTTTTGATACAACATGCCAATAATTTCGTCTGCCCCCAACTCCTTTTCCGACAAATATTGATAAAGCGCATTAAAGTCATCATCACCCAAGCTATCCAAAATCTTTTCCGCCACAAAAATACTTATGTCTTGATTCAGCCTATCTTCATAGCCCCGGATTCTTTCTCTATCCTCTTTCTCAAGTCCCAAAAAATCTATTAAATTTTGACCGGTCTTCATTTAAACAACAAAACTACTACCCCAAAACAAAATCGAATTCATAACCGAGTAAACACCACCCTCATATTCCAATTCTATCAGTTAATATAAATTCTTCGACACAATTAGTCAGGATTTAACAAAACAAGGTCAAGATATATGTATATACCATAGGTTAATATTTGCCCATGATTGACTATCGTCAACACCAAAAACAGTTTAGAACCGCCATTTCTCAAATAATGGCACCGCTAAATTTGTCAGCCGAAGAACTTGAAACCTGGTATCAATCCATTATCAACACCACCGTTTCCATTTTTGTGGTGACATTTTTAAAAATGCACAACCCAAATATCGATCTAAAAAGCATAAATCCATCCGACACCCTCCAAATTCAACAACTCTTTGCCAAAACCAAAAACGACAGTGTTCTGTTAAAAGAAAAGGTACTCATAAAATCTTTTAAACATGCCCTGCAACTTGCAGTTAACAGTTTACCCAGCCAACAACAAAGTTTGGTTACCAGATACCTATGAAAAAAGAAAGCAAAACCGCCATAAACGCCGAAACTATTTCAGACTTCGCTCTTTACGGCTCGATCGTTGCTATAGGCGCTCAAATAATCGCCCCGGGAATCCTACCTTCATTGGGAGTAAATCCCGAACCCGTTATGCACACGCTACGTATAATCGGTGCCAGCAACGGGATTATTTGGTTTTACTCAAAATCAATCCCCGCTATCGACAAAGCTATCGACAAAGCCATCGACAAGCTTTTTCCTCCAGACAACCACCAGTAAACGACAACCTAATTCTTCCTTCCCATCACAAACAACCAGTCTGACAATCGATTTAGATAAATAACTAAATCACCGTCAATCTCAACCGTTTTTGCCAGCCTCACCACCCACCGCTCCGCCCGCCGGCACACTGTCCGCGCCCAATTCAACCACACGTCCAGTTCCCCACCGGCGTTTAAAAACTCGTTTATCAGGCCCATTTTTGCCTCTCCTTTTGCAATCTCGGCCTCTAATATTTTTATTCTATTTTCTAAACCAGCCCCCGCGCCATACCCGGCCAGCCAACCGCTGATTTTATACAAATCTTTATTTATCATGGCTATTTTTTTACCAAACCTGTCACTCTTCCCCATCACCACCCCCAACACCGCCATCAGCTCATCCAAAGCTCCAATCGCCTCCAGCAGGTCGCCGTCCTTTTCCTCCACTCTCCCCATCCACCGGCTTTTACCATCATCGCCGGTTTTTGTTGTCACCGTCATTAAACCTC
>CAZIHS010000014.1:0-17002 GCA_964538765.1 uncultured Gammaproteobacteria bacterium
CCGCGCGCCCCCCCCGCCCCTCGCGGGGGCCGGCGCGCGCCCCCCCCGGGGCGCGGCGCGCGGCGGGCGGGCCACTGGTTGTTGGTGCAAAAGCCGTTTTGGCATTGGTAGGGATAGAATGTTTGAGGAAGGTTGCGGGTGTTTTCGAAATTTTGAGGGGCGGCGCACTGACTGGTGTTGGAACAAGAACTGTTGCAGCGGCCCGGGCCGATAAAATAATTATTTTGAATATAAACAGTGGCTAGGTCGACACCAAGGAGAGTTGGGTTTTGGGTATAGAGAATATCTTGAAACGAGGTGTCGGAATGGTTGTAGATATTACTTTTAATAGTAAGATAACGGTTAGGCCGACTGTTGGAGTTGTCGAGGGTGTTTGCCGGGGGACGAGGGTAGCGAGGCCAATAGCTCCAGTTTAGGATGGTGCCAATTTTGCAGTTAAAGAAGCGATTGTTTTCGAAGATGATGTCGCCAGAATTGTTGTTTTCTCCTTGGAGGCCTTTGAGGCTTAGGCAGGAACCGGGGCGGTTTTGGTAGGGGTCGTTGGCGGGGTTAATGGTGCCGGTGCCCTGAATTGAATTGTTGACTACTTTTAGGTTGTAAATTGGGCCTTTTGGGGAGGCGCTAAAAGAGAAAGAGCCGCCAGAAAAATGGGTATTTTCGGGGTGAGTGATAACCTGGTTTGAATCGATAAGAATATTTCTAATGGTGGCGTCTGGACAACTAGTAGAAGTGCCTACACTGTTTGGGGCGGGAAGGTTTTCGACATTGATACTTGCGAGCATAATGTCGACGAAGATGTTATTGGTGACAGTGACGTTTTTGGGTCCGCCAAAGATGCAGTCGGTGGGATTGCCGTCGTTTTCGTCGTTGGGATTATGACTTGATATCCAAATTCCGGTGTCGCGGGTGTATTTGATTTGATTATTTGTAACGTTTATATAGTTAGAGTTGCCAATAAGTCCAATGGCTGTTTCACCGTTGGTGGGAGAGTTGGGGCCTTGAGTGATTAGATTTGAGTCGACGTAGGAAGGGAATGATGAATCGGCGGCAGAATTAATATTGTACAGGGTGAGGTCGACATTGCCGCCGTCGACAGTGGTGTCGGGCTGGCTGTTGTCCAGGGTGTTTTGATGAATGTTTACCTGGACGGCAGGACCGATGGCGATGCCGGTGTTATAGTCTTTAAAGATTGAGTTTTTTACTTCGACAGAGGGGATGAATCCAGGATAAGCGGTAAGATTACTGTCAATTTTTAGGCAGGTCTTTCCTTTCTTTTTGACGCCCGAGCAACTGATGTTATCAATGAGGATGTGGCCCTTGACATTAGCTAGGCGGATCGCTGAAGGGTTGAAGCCGACAAGATTATTGTTGCGAAAATCGATGTTTTTTAGGGTAAAACCGTCGCCTTGGTTGAGGCCAAAAAAGTGGTTGTAAACTAAATTGCTATCGGCGGGGTCATTGGCAACAAAGGTGGTTGATGTTTGACTTGTGCGTGTGCCCTGGATGACGTAATTTTTAAAACGACTGCAAGGGGCCATTTGGCAGCCACTTCCTTCAAGGGTGATATAAGAGGAGGGGTTTTGAGGGTCTTGTTTGAAATAGAAGGTGGCGGCGGGAATGGTGATAACTACGTTTTGGTTGTTTGGCAATGGGGTGTCACGATGGTTTTTAAAGGAACGGGTAAAGACGATGTTGTTAAAAAAAACGGTTGAGTTGGCCGCAGGATTATTGGCATAGTTGGAATAGTCGGGACAAAGAGAGGCGTCGATGTTTTTGCTGCCCGGTTCACAATTTGAAACTTGGGCGAACGAAGGATTTGGAGTGAAAAAAAAGTAGATGAATGGGATAAATATAAGGAGGTGCATTCTTAGTTAAACTATATTAGGAATGTGCGGCGAAGTCAAAAGAAAGCCGGTTAGTGGTTGGCCTGGAGATAGGTAGTGCGCCATTGAAAGAAATCGATGACGTTTAGCTGGTGGTCGCAATTGTAGTCTTTTGTGATTGGGGTTGCCGGGTTTTGGTTTATAGCCTGATAGTTTTGGCGCCAAAGGACGAAATCAACTATATTGGTGTCGGAGGTGCAGGAGTATGTTCCCGAAGAAGTTATTTTGGAAATTTGATTTGGGGAGCAGGGGGTGCAACTGTTGTTGGGTGTTGGTGTATCGGTGGGGTCGGGGATAGATGTGTTGGTTGGAACGGGTGGGGTGTCAGTTGGATCAGGAATGCCGGTATTGGTTGGCGGCGGAGGGGTGTCAGTTGGATCGGGAATACCGGTGTTGGTTGGTTGCGGTTCGGTTGGTGGTGGGGGTGTTGGCGAGATGGACGGGGTGGGTTTTCTGGTAAATTCGACTTTTTCGATGTTAAGAGCGAGAGGATAGTTGGTGTTGGGTATGATTATTTGTATCTCCTGGATGTTTCCTTGCCAATCGGGAAGATTTGAGAGGTTAATTTCAAACTGGTAGAAGCCGCTGGAGTTTGGGGAGGAAGGAAGGTTGGTGGAGGTTGAGCCTGTAAACGGCCCGTTTAGGTAACGACCAGTTGTAATGCTGCTTACCCACGAAAAATTAATGTAGGAAGGGGGACAGGGGGTGGTAAAAGGTAGATTAAAAGAGTTTGGTTGGGTAGGGCAAAGGGTTTTAAGTGAAATGCGAACTTTGTCGAATTCGAAAGAGTTTAGATATGTGCCACGAAGCAAGTAAAACGATGACTTAACGAGGTTGTTAAAAACGGCGTTGTTGATAAGTTTCCCTGACGAGTAGCTTTGGGAGAATTGATTATTGTGAGTGACCAGGGCAGTGGCTTCGGCTCCCCGGACAAACCACTTGTCGGCTTCACTTTGGTTGTTAAAGAGGAATGTAGATTGGGGGTCGGGGTTGTAGCCGAGGGGGTTGGGGGTGTTGATCGATGAATTCTGGGGGAGGGAATAGGTGGGCGGGGTGTAGCTGGTACCATTAAAAACAGTGGAGATGGACTTGAGGAAGGCAAAGGGGTCGTTATTTTCATTTCCTGGTCTGATGCCCGGCTCAATTACAGACCCTTCTCCCCATTCGTTCCAGGCCGAGATGGTAATGAGGGGACGATTGTTGACCTTAAATACCCCGGTGGAGGAATTAACGATTAAACCTTTTGTTTCCGAAAGTGCGGATTTGAAAATTTGACTAAGGGGAGAGTTTGGTGGGTCGCAAGTCATGGGGTCGGAAGAATAGTTTAGACTGTCGGGATTGAAGAAGGAGGAAAAAGAGGGAATGAAATCTAGGCCGGTGGTGTTGGCTAGCTGGATGAGTGACTGAAAGAGAGACTTGCTTTGGCTGGGATACTGGGAACAGGGTTGATGATTTTGGTTGAAGTAGTAACCATAGGAGGTGAAGGCGGATAAGCCTTGAGCACGACCATTGGTGACACTTCCGGCTATTTGGTTAATTTGATCGGGAGTTGAGTTTAGGCCGATGGCGCTGTCTCCTTTCGAGCCAACGAATACAATCGAATTTAAACCCCGACTTTGGAGTTGGCGACGAATAATACTTAAGCCGCAAGCGTAACCGGCAGTTTGACAGCCGTTTAGAGGAGTGGGGACGAGTTTTTGGAAAGGGTGGCCGGGACCATGGTCGAGGAAGATGATGGGGGAGCCGTTTGTTTTTAGATAGTTGGATTTGGTAAGGTAATGGTCATACCAATAGTTTGCAGTGTCAGAAATGAATCGATAGCTTTGATCCTGATCGATAGAATCTGGGCCAGTGACAAAAAGGCGAAGAGCTGTCCAGTAGATGGCGAACTTCATCTGGGGGTTAAAACTAGCAGTTAAAAAAGTATCAAGGCTTTGGTTCCAGTTTGGTTTTTCGGCAAGAGGTTGGTTGAACCAGTCAAAAATGAAAGTGGAAAGGCCGTGTTCTAGGGCCCATTTGATTTGCCAGTTGATGACTTCTGGATTAGTGGTGGAATAGAGGCCAAGGTAGGGCCAGTATTTTGGTTGGCTATTGACTTGCTGGTTCCATTTATAAATAGCAGTCCATTCGCGAGTTAGAGAGGGAACTTTTGGCATGTAGTAGGCGGCGACTTCAAAATCGGAAGGAAGGTGTGGTTGGGGAGGAGAGGGAGGGGTGGCTGAAACAGGAGAGAAAGAAAGTAGAAAAAGAAGAAAAAAAAGAACGGTAGACATCTAGAAATTAGTGTAGGTGTTCTGGTTGGTTGAGTCAAGGTTGTGGATGAGTTGATAATCATAAATTCGGGATGCAATAAGTGGCTAATTAGCGTAAACTTCCTTCATTTGTTTAATTTCTTACCAATGTCATTAAAAATGTGTCTTTTGACTAACAGATCAGCTTTACGAGGAGTACGTTTACCTTTTTTGGCCTGATCATACAAATCAAGAAATTTCATCAACCCATGTTGTTTTACACCTTTAATCCATAGGTGCACAGTTTCTCTGTTTTTATGAATATCTCTGGCTATTTGAAGCTGGGAAACCTCATTACAGTAAAGTTCCCAAGCAAGTGTGATTAGGCTGATGTTTTGCATGTCCATATTTTACGATGGACTGCCGGATTTCTAAGTGAACATTGCGATGATTTGACAAAATTGGCCGGGGGAATTAAAATATAGTTGTTTTTAGTTAGGAAGCCGATATTTTCCGATAATTTTTCCCAGCGATGGCGGTTCTACCAATGGTGTTTTCTAGAGTTATTTTTTCCAAAATTTAAGTATGTTTAGAAAAAAAGCGGTTGAAAAAACCGAAGAGGCAGGAGTTAGCAGATCGAATACTACTTCCAGGGTGGTGATGGAGAAAAAGCCGGTGGAAGCGGGGGTGGCGGCCGAGGTGGTGTTGCCACTTGCGGGAGAGGGTGAGAAAAAAGAAGTTAAAGAATTAGAAAAGCCTGTTGTCAGGGATGACGTAAGGGTTGAGTCTAAACCTGAAGTGAGGGTAGAGCCGATAGTGGGGGTGTTGGAAATTATGCCGGATGGTCACGGGTTTGTGAGGCCAAAGTTTGTGCCATCGGTGAGGGATGCGTTTATTGCAAACATGATAATTAAAAGACAAGGTTTGAGGATGGGAGATATGATTCAGGGATGGGCAAAGGCGCCAAAAGAATCGGAAAAATACTGGGCGATGGTGAGAGTGGACAGGGTAAACGGGGCAGAGTTTGCCGGGGCGTGGAAACGGCCAGACTTTAAAGATCTGGTGCCGATTTATGCCGATAAAAGGATGAAAATGGAAACTGATGGCGGGGTGTTTTCGACCAGAATAATTGATTTATTTTCACCGATTGGGTTTGGTCAAAGAGGGATGGTGGTGTCGCCGCCGAAAGCCGGGAAGACAACATTATTAAAGCAAATTGCGGCGGGGGTGGCGGCAAACTATCCAGAAGTTCATCTGATGGCGGTGTTGGTGGGCGAAAGACCGGAAGAGGTGACAGATATGCAAAGATTTATTAAAGGAGAGGTGGTGGCGTCGCATTTTGACCAAAAACCTGAGGAACAAACAAGGACTGCTGAAATCGCAATTGAGAGAGCCAAGAGACTGGTGGAACTCGGGAGAGATGTTTTTGTGGTTTTTGATTCGATTACCAGGCTGGCCCGAGCCTATAACTTGGCAATACCAACCAGCGGCAGAACTTTGTCGGGGGGGTTTGACCCGGCGGCGTTGTACCCGAGTAAGAAGTTTTTTGGGGCGGCTAGAAACATTGAAGGCGGCGGTTCTTTAACAATTATTGGTACGGCGCTGGTAGATACCGGGTCAAAAATGGACGAATTAATTTTTGAAGAGTTTAAGGGTACCGGGAATATGGAATTGTGGTTGCAGCGGGATTTGGCAGAAAGAAGAATATTTCCGGCGTTTGATCTTTTAAGATCGGGGACAAGAAACGAGGAGTTTTTGTTGGATGGGGAGGTATTGAAAAAGACAATTGCAATCAGGCGAATGTTTGATGCTTTGGGTGATAAGGAGCATATGACGGAGAGAATGATTGAGATGATGACCAAGACAAAAAACAATGATGAATTTTTGTCTAAAGTTTTGAAAAAATGATTAAGGAGAACATTAAGGCAGAACTTGGGCTAATTGGTGATTTTATTAATGACAATTATGAATTGGGAAAACAGGTAGTTGACTGGGTGTTGGGGTGGTCGGGAACGGTGAAAGTGGGAGTGGCGAAGTTGATGTATAGGCAAAGAGGCCGTTTCTCCCAGAGTTTTATTAATGCCAGTATGGGTTTTTTGGTGTTGTTTGCGATATTGTTTTCGGGTAAAGCAGAGGAAATGATTAGCGCGGCCAGGAGGGGCAGTCAGACATCTGGAAGCGGCTATTTGATTATGGCGGCGGCAGGAACAGATGGGTTGGCGGCAGAGACGCTGGTGTCGAACCAGATTAAAGGTGAGGTGGTTGAATACCGGGTTGAAGAAGGTGATACGGTGAGCTCGATTGCTCAAAAGTTTGGGATAAGTATTGATACTATAATGTGGGAGAATGATCTTAAGTCGGTAGACACAATAAAAGCCAAACAAATTTTGCGGATTTTACCAATTACGGGGGTAAGGTATCGGGTGAAAAGGGGAGAAACGGTACACAGTATTGCAAAAACCTATCAAGTTGATGCACAAAATATCATTGACTATCCTTTTAATAGTTTTGCAAACGATGAGACTTTTGCGTTGATGGCAGGCCAGGAGTTGATTATTCCTGATGGAATTAAGCCTAAGGAAATTATTATTGACAGGAGCCGGTATCTGGCCAGAACAGTGGCGCCGATTCCGGGAGTTAGGGGAGAGGGTAATTTTATTTGGCCGACAACCGGCAGGGTTAGTCAGAGATATGCCTGGTATCACCCGGCAGTAGATATTGCCAGCAGAGAATCGCCCGCGGTGGTGGCTTCACAGGGAGGGACGGTGGTGACGGCAGGCTGGAGCAATGGCGGTTATGGAAATTATGTAGTGATTGACCATGGAAACGGATATAAAACGTTGTATGCTCATTTGCTGAATAACTCAATTGTGGTGACGGTGGGGCAAAGAGTGACTCAGGGGCAAAAGATAGGGATTTTGGGAAGTACGGGAAGATCGACCGGACCGCATACTCATTTTGAAATAATTGGAGTTGGCGGAAGAATAGATCCTTTGAGTGTATTGAAGTAAATATTTGACGAGAGGAAAAAGTGCGGGGATAAGGGGGAGACTTTTATGATAATCTGACTGTATATGATAAGAAAACTGTTTGTGACTTATTGCCAGCTAATGATGGTGTTAATGCCGATTTTTGTTTTTCCGTTTACGACGGATACTTATGGTTTTGGCAAAACATGGCTGGTGCTGGGAGCTGGAATATTGGGGATGGGGCTGTGGGTGATGGATTTTATGAGTGCAAAAGAAAAAGTGGTGAAATTAAATTTTGGCTGGTGGATGCTTCTTGCTTTTAATGTTATCGTGATGGTCGGGTGGTTTCGGTTGGATGGTGGTACGAAAATGAGAGCGTTGATGACGCCGACGGCGATGGGGTGGTGGTTGGCAGGTTTGGTGTGGCTGTTTTTGTGGTTACAGTCAGTGGAAAAAGGAGTTGAGGATAGATGGTTGTATGCAATGACCGTGGCAGGAGTGATTTTGGGAATTGTGTCTTTGGTGGTTTTTTTGCTGCCGGCGGCGAGATTTCCAATTGTTTGGCCAACAAAAGATAATCCCTTGATTACAATAAACAATGGCTGGTCGTTGGCCGGGTCGCTGGTGGCAGAGTTACTTTTGTTGTTGTATTTGGTTTTAGAATGGGTGAAAAAATTAATGGTGAAACTGGAGTCGGGTGATTATTTAGTGGCTCTTTTGATAACTGCCTTTTTGGTGTTGGTGTTGGCTTTGGATGGATACCGGATTTACAGGTTGGGATGGGTGGCTCTTGACTTTGGCGATTCCTGGGTGGTGGCGACTGAAGCGTTGAAGAGGTCACCATTTTTTGGGGTGGGAGCAGGTAATTATATTAATGCGTTTAGCTGGTGGAGACCAATTGGTTTTAATCTTGGTAAATATTGGGACGTTGGTTTTTCTCAGGCCGGTATGGGTTGGCTGACGGTGTGGACTGAACTTGGGATTGGTGGTTTGCTGCTGAGCGGGTGGTGGTTGAGGGCCTGGTTGAGAAAGAGAAGAGAAAAAGACTTTTTGTTGGTAGGCACATTTTTATTGGCTTTTTTGCTGTTGCCAAACAATTTGATGGGATTGCTATTATTGGCGTGGGTGATGGCCAGTAAATGGGGAGGAGTGAAAGAGGTGAGGCCGGTGGTGATTGGCGGAGAAAGGGGTTACAACTTGGCGCCTTATATTTTGTCGCTTGTGGTGGTGGCTGGTGGTGTTTTTGGCGGTTATTGGTGGTCTAGAATACTTTTGGGGGAAATTTATCAGAGAAGGGCTTTGGTGGCGGCAGTAGCGAACAGGGGAACCGAAACTTATCAACAGCAAATTAATGCAATCGGACAAAATCCAAATTGGGCCGAATACCGACGGTTATATTCGCAGACAAATATTGCTTTGGCGTTGAATATTTTGAAAAACAAGGACTCATCTGACAAAGATAGAGAACAGGCGTCGGTTTTGGTGCAGCAGGCGGTGAGAGAAGCAAAAGCGGCGGTGGGGTTAGAGCAGACCAATGGGCTTTACTGGTCAAACCTGGCAGCGATATACCGATCTTTGGTTGGGGTGGTGGATGGCAGTTATGATTGGAGTTTACAGGCATTTTCCCAGGCGGTGGCGATTGATCCGATGAATCCCAATTTGAAGATAGACCTGGGAGGATTGCTGTATGCTGGGGGGAGATATGAAGAGGCCGATAGAGTTTTTGAGCAGGTGGTGAATATCAGGCCAAATTTTGCCAATGGATGGTATAACTGGGCCTATAGCGCAAAGAAGTTGAATAAGCTGAAAGAGGCGGTGTCAAGAATGGCCCAAACCCTGGTTTTGGTGCCGGTGGAAAGTGGAGATTATGATAAGGCAAATGCTGAATTAACAACCTGGAGAAAGGAATTGGAAGAGCTGGAAAGGAAGCAAAGGGAAGAGGGGTTGGGAGTGGCGGAGGAAACAAAACAGGAAACTTTGCGGACAGCCGAACCGTTGCCGACAGGAGTGAATGATGGAGTGAAGGTAGTGCCAGACGGTGATCTGGAGCCTCCCAAAGTGACGGTGTCGCCAACGGTTACGCCTAAAACAGAGTAGCGGTCAGTTTGTAATCCACCACTTAAATTCGATATCCTGGTTGACAGGGGAGTCGAGGCCGATGGTGGCGGAGCCGGTGGCTTTGGAAATTACTTTCAGGACCTGATTTTTGCCACCTTTTGTGATAGTTAGGTAGAGTTGGGATGTGGATGTAATTTGAGAGTTTTCAAGAGTAAGGCGGTTTTGGCCGGCAGGAAGGAGAGAGGTTCCTGAAAGGGAGTTTGAGCTGGTTTGTTGATCGAGGGAAATATTTTTTTGGGTTTCGGGAGCGGCGATGATGAGGTTGGAATTAATGGTGGCCTGGAGGAGGGGTTCGGCGGGGTCGGTGACGGCAGTAGAGATGGCGGGTGGAGGAAATGACGGGGAAGGGTTTTGGAGTGGAGCCGGATTTTGGGTGAGAAGTTTTTCGAGCGCTGATTTTTCGGTTTCTACAGCGATTTTTTGGTTGGGGTCGGTGAGAATGGGAATAAGTTGGTTATAGGTGGAGACGGCCAGGTCGAGACGGCCGATTTGCTGTTGGATTTTGGCCAGATCGTAGAAACTTTGGGCCTGGGTGGGGTCGAGGAGTATGGTTTGGGAAAGATAGGAAATTGTTTTTTCGACGTCACCTTTTTTGGCATAAAGGGAAGCCAGCTGGTGGGTGATGTCGGCAAGGTTGGGATTTAGGGTTCTGGCCGATTCAAAGTCGGAAATGGCGCGGCTGATTAGTTGTGGTTGGGAGGTGGAAAGGCTTTGGTAAATCCGGCCCCGCTGGTAATAGCCACGATAGTCGGAAGGAAAGAGGGTTATGGCTGAAGTGGCAGAGGTAATAGACTGGTTTAGATAGTTGATAAGTTGAGGTTGGTTGGTTTGGGACTGAAGAGCCTGGCCAAAATATTGTTGGGAGGTTAGCAGGTAGTGTTGAATTGATTTTGGGACTTGGGTGGGCGAAGGAAGGGTGGGGTTGGAGGTGGGGGCTGGTTTTTGGGGGGGTGAAGTGGTGTCGGAATTTTTTGATTTAAAAAAAATAAGACCGCCGAATGAGATGAGGGTTAGAGTTGAGATTGAAAACAGGGGTATGAGGTTGGGAGTTTTTTTGGGGGGGATAGCGTTGATTCCAAGTTGGGAGAGCTGGTGGAGCTGGTCTGGAGTGAATTGCATCAATTGAGTCTAGAGAAAAGGCCGATGAAATGGAAGTAATAAAAATCAAAATTTTAGATAACTAGTGTTATAAGACATGATTATACTTATTTGATATAGCTTTATTGTCATATAGATATGGTTGCAATCGGTGATTGAAAGTTATAGACTCGGCCAATATGAATAAATTAATTTTGGTGACTGGACTTGTATTATATTTTTTGTTTATCGGGCCGGTGGAGGCGACACAGACTTATAGTCGGGTGTTATCGGTGGACAAGGGAGGAGGGGCAAACTTTTTGACAATTGTTGAGGCTGTAACCTCAATTTTGTCGGCCGGAGGGGCTAACGCGAATGATCCTTATGTAATTGATGTTGGGACTGGGGTTTATGATGAGGATGTAATTTTACCCGATTTTGTGAGCTTAAAAGGAAAAGGGTCAAAGGCGACGGTGATTGATGGAAGGGTGACGGTTAATTCGGGAAGTGTGGTGTCGGAGGTGATGATTAGCCCGACGGGGTCGGAAACGGTGGCGGTGGAGGCAAACCCGATTGCTACTACCAGCTACTTAAACAATGTATCGATTTACATGAATGGTGACAGTAACATTGCCAATGTCGCGGTGAGGATGCTTGGGACAACCGACTTCAGGGTCTATAACTCGTTTGTGTATGGCCGAAACATTAATTCGGGAAGCGGGGCAAAAACGGTTTTGTTTAAAACCGAAGGCGCCGGTGGGGATTTGGAGGTGCAACAAAATCACGTAAAGTCGAGCTGTCCAAACAATGGAAATTGTATTTTGGCCTGGAATGCCTCAACTAACGCCGGTTCGGATATCCTTTTGGCAGGTAATTCGTGGAGCGTGTTTTGGAGCAGTCAGCCGGTGGGGGCGATAAATGATAATGTGGCGGGAGGGCTGATTAAATTGCAGACTGATATTGAAAACGGCAACACTGGTACACCATACCGGAATTTTACAACTCAAGGGAGAAATATAATAATTGAGCCGATGAGGACTGGAAACGTGGTGGTTGACCCGGGTTCGAACTTTTCATCTGGGGTGGGGTTTGAAATGAGTAGCTCGGTGGGGACGACGGTAAGTGGTGAGTTGGTGGGTGCAAAATTTGACCTGGTGACAAACTTTTTTTCTGGAAACAATAGCGTCACTGGAGTAAAGCTTAATGTTCCAAATTCGGGAAGCGGAATATCGAGGGGGATAGAGCTTACAGGTAACGCGGATTATGGATTATATTTTGTTGGAGAATCGGGAAATTATCTGTCTTCCAATTTGCAGGTGGGGACGAGTGGTTGGGGTGGGAACAAACTGGAGGTGGAAAAGACTTTTGGGATTAAATCAGAGGGGGTGATTAAATTTTACAACCAAAATAATTCCGTTTGGAATACAATTAGGATGGCTGGAAACGATTTGGTGTTGACATCTGGCAATGGTAATTTGAATTTGGAATCTGCAGGAAACATCAGTTTGTCGGTTTGGAATGGAAGCCAGTACCAAAATCGGTTTTTGATAGATAGAAGTGGCAATATTGAAGTAGGTGGTGGGGTGAAAATAAATTCGGGAGGGACAAGGCCGGATTGTAGTGATGGAAATCGGGGGCTTTTGTGGTATTCCAAATCAGTAGGTTCAGCGGCAGATGTTGCCGAAGTTTGTGTTAAAGACGTGGGGGCAAAATACTCCTGGAAAAGCCTTTACTAGGGCTAGTTTATGACCCACCAGTTGACTTTGATGTCGTGGTCGAGTGGTGAGTCAAGGGCAATTGTGAAAAATGGGGTTGGGATAGGGAGGGTTGGGTCTTGGGGGGGAGCGGTTGGATCGGACTGGGCTGATTTTTGTTTTAGATAAACAACCTGATTATTGGTGGAGCCGACCGGAGTGAGGTAGATAATGGAATTTTGGGTGATTTTTTGATTGTTGACAACAACTTGGGTGGTGCCGGCAGGAAGGGTAAGTGAGCCGGCGGTGGAATTTGAGGAAATTTGGGCCGAAGACGAGCTGTCGGGGCTTTGGATGTCGGCGGTGATGATTGGGGTTTGGGTGTCGGAAGTGATGTTGATTTTTTGGGAGACGATTTGACGGGCAGTGAGGGTGCCGGAAACAGTAGCGGTGGTGGCCGAGATTAATTCACCAAAAAGGGATCTGGTTGATATTGATTGTGCGGTTAAGGTACCATTTAGATTGAGATTTCCGTTGATGGTGACATCGCCGTTGTCGGCGATAATCATAGTGTCGCCTAAAAGATGGATGGCGCCTTTTTGGGAGGGCTGGAGATAGAGGTTGCCGTCGAGAGTGGCGATAAAGTTATCTTTGATAATAATTTGGCCAAGAGAAAGGGTGCCGGAAATGGTGGTGTCGTGGAGAAGAGTTTGGCCGGAGACGGCCAGTTGGGCGCCAACAATGAGATTGTCGGAAAGTGAAAGTTGGCCGCTGATGGTGGCCACATTGTCTTTATAGTCAATACTCCAGTCGGTTGATTTAGCCATTAATTCGGTATTTTGAACGGCCGATGAAGTTGATTGATTTTGAGCGACTAGTTTTTGGAGCTCAAGGCGGAGAGACGAGATTTTGTCGGTGACGAGATCGGAAATTGAACCCTGGGGGGAAATGATGTTGTTGGCATAGAGGGTGCCGGAAACGGTGGCGTCGGAAGAGACCGAAAGGCGGCTGGTTTGAAGGTCGAGAGCGGTGAGGGTGCCGGAAATGGAGGCTTGAGAGGATTGAAGATCGAGGGAGGACAGGGAGCCAGAAACAGAGGCGTTGCCGTTGATGGTGATGGTGTTGGAAAGGTCTGACAGGGGAGAAATTAGAGAAGTTTTAATTTCCCGTGAGATGGAAGTATCACTTAAGGAAACTTTTGATATTATTGACTCGGCTGATATAATTCCTGATTTCAATTTCGCGATGGTGGCAGAGGCGTAGGAATTGGTGGAGGAGAGAAGGTTGCCAAGAGAATCTTTAAGATTGTAGGTGGCTGATTCGATTTCGTTTTTGGCCTGCTGATATCCAAGGGAGGTGAGAACCGACGGGTCAATGTTGGACTCGAGGTTGATCTGGCCTTCTGGAGTGAAAGTGAGCAGAGTGGGGTTGTATTGGACGTTCATAAAGGTCATGACCAGACCCGAGCCTTCCTGATTAAAGCCACCAAGGGCCATGCCGACGACAGAACCAAGTCCGTTCGATTTCATGGCAACCCCAGGAGTGGAGGAGGGAGAAAGAAGGTCGCCGGGTGAGATTGGTCCGTTTTCGGAGGAGACTTTGATGGGAATTCTACCCACAAGGGCAATTTGAACTGCTTTGGCGTTGACATTTGGCTGGGAGCCGTCGTCGAGAACCAAGCCGGGTTGGGTAGAGACGGCTCCAAGAACTTTGGTGTCTAGGTGGCTAGTCGTTTTTTTAACGCCCAAGATTGGAATGTTTTCGTCGATGGCGACGAGATCGCCTGGTTCCATGGACTGATCGAGAGAATAGTAGGTTTCGGCTAAGTCGGCACCGGCGGAGTTGGTGTAGGTGTAGATGATGACGACACCTGCTCCGCCGTATCCGCCAGCGCGATCGGAAGTGGTCGCGGCGTGGGCACCACCGCCTCCGCCACCGTAATTGCCACCATTGCTACCGACAGCGTCGCTTAACCCACCGGCGCCACCACCACCTAGAGTGGAAGCGCCGCCTTCTCCGCCTTGACCTTTGGAGCCGGAATAGATGACGCCTTTTTGGCCTACCGACCCCGAAGTGTTGATGTTGCCATTGCTGCCATAACCTCCACTACCTCCGGCGCCTTGATCGCCAGTGCTACTGGTGCCGATTTGGGTGGAACCGTTTCCGCCGGTGGCTTGAAGATATGGCGCGGAACCAAACGAAGAGGTGCCGCCATTACCTCCCGGTGTGCCGCTGGCGCCGACGGTGACAACTTCGGTGGCGTTTAGGCCGGACGCGGCAAACCATTCTTCTGAATAGCCGCCGCCCCCGCCGCCGCCTGAAACTGAGTCGGTGTTGGTGACGGTGCCGGCTCCGCCGCCGCCGCCGACGACGATAACACGGACAAATTTGGCGCCAGCTGGTTTGGTCCAGGTGGTGGTGCCGGTGGCGACAATTACATTCATGGAGTCGGCACCACCAAAAACCGGAAGTGTTCCTTTGGTGACAACGCCGGCGCTGTCAACATAGAGAACAGAAGTACCAATAGCAGAGGGCAGGCCGGAGAAGTTAACGGTTCCGCCGACACCAAGACCACTGCCACCGACATTGAGAGTGTAGAGAGGATTGGTGGAGGCAATACCAAGGCGGGTGGTGATGAGAGCATCGCCGGAAAGGTGGAGATTATATAGAGGAGCAGTGGTGCCGATACCGAGCTTGCCGGAGAGGTAGTTGTTTGTTTCACCGGCGAAGTAAAGGCCAAAATCGGCGGCGCCAGTTAGCCCGACTCCGATTGATAAGGCACTGCCTGCGTTGGGTAGATTAAGATTTAGACCGGTGAGGGCGTTGTTGCCAGCGGTGAGGTTGGTGGAGAAATCAATGTTGGCGCCGGTAAGGCTGGTGGAAATGGTGGTGCCGGCGCCGTAGTTAATGTTCAGGCCGGTGCCACCGGTGAAGCCGTTGTCGAGATTTACAGTGAGAGCACCGGTTTGTTGGGTGTCGAAAAATATTTTGGGGCCTGAAGTGATAAAAGGAGCATAGAAGGATTCGCCGTTTTCATAGGCGAGGTTGAGTTTGATATAACCACCGGCCGAATTGGTGTTGATGGCAGCGGCGGGGGCGGTGTCGTGGAAACTGCTCCAACTGTCGCCGGCGAGAATAATATCGGAACCGGCGTTGGTGGAGGCGTTCCAGGCCAGAACACAATTTCCATTGTTTGGACAGCTGGACTTGAGATGGTTTTGTTGGGCTTCAAGGTCGCCGCCGGCACCTTCACTTAGGAAGACATAGGTGGCGGCGGAGCCGCCGGCATTTATGTTGCGTCCGTAAAGGAAGGAATTGAAAACTCTAAAATCGGTTGATCCGGTCATACGAAGAACGTAGGTGGGGGCGTTGGTATCGGTGTTCATGTAGGATGTAACCCCGTTCAAATAGCTGGTGTCGTTGATGGGATTGACGTCGATGGCAATGGTTTCGCTGCCGGTGGGACGAATGTAGAGGTTGGAGACAACCGACCCCGAGTTGATGGTAACCCGGCCATCGATAATGGATGCTTTGGCGCTTTCGCCTGTGAGGGAGACATAGTCGGGAAGATTAACGTCTTCATCGTAGACGCCATTCATGAGTTCGATAGTATAGGGGGTGGTGGCGGTGTTGTCGGCAGCGGTGTTAATGGCCGAGACGGCTTGGGCGATGGTGGTGTAGTCGCCGCCGCCGTCTTTGTCAACAACAATGGTGTGGCCGTAGGAAGTGATGGTTTGGGTGGCGGAGAAACTGCCGGCGACTTTGAGCTTGTAGGTGGGATTGGTGGTGCCGATGCCGACATTGCCGTTTCGAATAGACAGGCGGGTAAACCCGTTGTCACGGATGCCAAAAAGCCCGGCGACAGGGTAGCCATTATCAATAATGTAACCGACTCCGCTGGCTTGAGTGTCGTTGAGTGAAATTGGGGCAGTGCTTAGGCCGTTTAAACTGATTTTTATTTGACCGGTGATTTCTAGTTTGGTTGATGGGGAGGTGGTGCCGATGCCGACGTTGCCGGCCTCGTCGATGGTCATTTGTTCACTAAGAGTGCCGGTGGTGGCGGCGGCGGTAAAGAAGCCAAGTTGGCCTGCTTTCCAGTCGTTAAGTCCTCTTAGGCCCTTAACTTGAGCTTGGACGTTCAAGGAATTAGCGTTGCTGTTGAAGAATTCAATGGCGCCACTGTCGCCACGGTTGCTGCCGGATGACCCCTGGAATCTTCCCCAACCGCTGACATCGAGTTTTTGATTGGGACTACTGGTGCCAAGACCGACATTTCCCGATGAAGCGAGATAAAGAGCTTGGGTGTTATTATTGATACCAACAAAATTAAGACCAAAGGAAGAAGTGCCAATGTTGGTGTTTTTGGTTAAAGTACCACCAAGTCCAATGGCAATAGAGGTGCCTATGGAACTGGTGCCAATACCATTGATGCCAAGAAAGGTGACAGTGTTGCCAGTGAGAACGGTGGTGGTACCGGTACCACTGCCAGCTATCCAGGAATAACTGGAGGCAGGAAGAGTGCCTTTAGTGACAATACCAGTATTATCAACATAGAGAACAGAAGTACCAATAGCAGAAGGAAGACCAGAGAAGTTGACGGTTCCACCGACACCAAGGCCACTACCACCGACATTGAGAGTGTAGAGAGGATTGGTGGAGGCAATACCAAGGCGGGTACTGATCAGGGCATCACCAGACAGATGAAGTTTGTAGAGAGGAGCAGTAATACCTATGCCGACGTTGCCCGCTGTTGTTATTCTGACCCGTTCAGTGGGAGCAGTATTCGTATCGACATCTCTTGTTGCGAAATAAAGTTCAGATTTCCCATAGGCAGTATCGGCTGTTAAGATTCCCCCTATTTCAGAGGAGTAAAGGGAGTTACCGGCGACATTGTATCCAAATCCTATACCATATCTTTTCCCATTGGAACCCTCGGTTGCACCCACGCCAATATAGGGAGTGCCTAAAGTTGAAACTGCTGTTTGTGAAATTTGTAGCTTTCTCCCTGGTGCCGTCGTCCCAATGCCGAC